>JAQXAR010000063.1 GCA_029252805.1 Rickettsiales bacterium | reverse complement strand
AAAACACCACAGGATATGGGATTTATTCTAAAAACACAGGTCCCGAATCTAGAAAAACTTGGAATTAAAGTTGATTTGAGCCAACGCAGTGCCAATTCCCGTATAAAAGTTCTAAAAGTAGGAAGCTTTGTTCCTCCTGAGGACTTGCAAAAGAAATGGGGAAGTGAAGCAAATTCTTTTGGTATAGAATCATCTGTAGATAACACTGCGAACGATGATGGGGAGCTACCTTTTTAGCCTTCTGTTGTTACGATACGAATTCAACCTTTTTATCGTCATAACCGTCATTCTGTCACAAAAAGCACTTAACGGCCTCTTCTGAAAGCAAGGATAGAAAAGGAATAGGCGGTGCATTATCTAAGAAATCATCGAATGATACAACAATGACGACTGCTGACAGTTTTTTGCTCACAGTGAGATTATCCAACTGTAGGCAATTCTCTCATATTCGACAAACATAATTTGTAAACTGTACCCATATACCACTCGACACAGGCTTTGTTCCTATTAATCGTGTAGACAATATTATTGAAGAACGCAGGATAGCACAACAGAAAGCGGAAATCGAAGAATTGAAAGCCGAACAGCAAAGACTTGAGGAAGAAAGAGAGCACCGTGAACTTATGGAGCGTACTCGACAGAACTATGGTGAGTTACCTTATTCACTTCCTCCGCATTAATAATTCACAGCTGTCTGCCAAATGGCTACATAAAGCTCTAAAAACTTCATGGAACTGTCATTTTACACAATAGCCTTGCAATGTTACATTGGTGTTAAGGGTCTTTGGGTCGACCAAAAGTGTAAAGAGAGGAATTTTTATGACTAATTGGGCAGAAGAAGTAAGCGGTAAAAGTGGCGGAAAATTGCCAGTAGTTAATAGCAGGCAGCTGTTAAAGGAAATTGACGATGACCTGAAAATAGTGATGCCTTCCAGCGTAGCTGGAGATAATATTACTCTTCATGGTACAGCCAGAGTACTTGAAGAAGCTCTCATAGCAGCAATAGTAGCGGAGAGTTCTGGTGGCTTGGATTTAGATGGTTCAAAACACCACATGGGAGGCTTTAATAAGAAAAGTTTGGTAGATGATATACAAGATAAGCTATTATTGATGGTAGGCTATGATAGAGTATATTCAGAATCTGCCGAACAGATTTCTGACAGGTCAGTTCAACTAACTAGTAACTCTGATTTGGAGATATACAAAAAAACTAATGCACAAGACAAAGAGTTAATTCGTTCTTTTGTCAGTGAAGTTAAAGAGAAGCTTAGAGGAAGAGGCTTTACAATACCAGAACAGGGGCAAAGTGGAGCTGGTTCATAAACCAAAATTTTCTCTGCACCTTAAAATCTGAAATTTTGTGGGGGGCACGTACACCTATACCCATAGTACCCCCACTGGCCCCTGCCGCCCCCTCTCTTGAAGGCTCTGGAGAATAGGTTGCGGGTGTATATTGGTTTGATACTTGATAGCAGAGCCCTCTAAGGTAGAGGATAGAAGATAGCCATAAGCTGAATATGAGAGGTATAGTAGAATGAAAACATACTGACCTGAACCATACCCACATCACTAATGAACCGATTTGCTACGTGACTTTGCTACGATAATGGAGTATAATAAAATCTAAGTTATTGAATAAATTAGCGGCTTGTCAGTGGTGAGTTTTCCTCCCTGACCCACCATTTCGGACTCAAGGGTAGAAAATCCTTCAATAAACGAGAATGGAAGCGCTTTTTGGGCGGTTCTAAAGCCTTGATTTCGGACATATTCTAATTTCTCAGAAAATGCCATCCTCACAACCATCATTTTTTCTTCAAACCCGCCCTGAGACCAGATTGCGTGAGGATTGGATAGGAATAGCATAGCGGTTCTAAATGCCTTGTCAAAACCCATCATAGGAGTGCCTGTTTGGGTGAGTTTCTCAGCCAATAAGAGCTTCTGTTTCTCCAAATTCTCGATACGCTTTTCATAGGCGCTCACCACGCTCATATTAGTGCTGTTGACGATCCTATCCAACAATTGCTCAATCGTGCTGTCAGCGGCTTTTATTTCCTTCTCTACGGACTGTTTGAGTACCTTGCTATTATTCAGGCGCATCTCCCATGCCATACGAAACATCTTGCTGGCGGTGACGATAATATCTTTGGAGGGCTGCATATCGGCGAGAATAGATTCGAACTCACCTTCTAGTACATCACGGCGGATGGACTTGCCATAGCTATCACAGCCTTTCTGGTTACAGAGATAATAAGGATAGTGAGTGTTGCGACCTTTGGCGAAGCAAGCAGTATAAGCACTACCGCAATCGCCACAGGCAACCATACCACGCAAAGGAAACTCCCGATTGGTGTCGATCCGTATCGGTGCTTTGCTGGTTTCTTGGAGTAACTCTTGGTTCTTGAGATAGCTCTCAAACGAAATAAGCGGTTCGTGTTGTCCCTTGATGGGTGCCAAGTTCCAGCGTTTGAGATCGATATAACCTGCATAGATTACGCGACCCAGCATCTCCTTAATGCGTTGATAATGAATCTTGCCGTTCTTCCCCCGTGGGAATTCGGGAAAACGCTCGAAGAATTGACGAAGTTCATTCTGACTTTGGAATCTCTGTGAGGCGAAGCCCTCTAGCCTTGAGTCTATTGGCTACTTCATTCGATTCTAACGCAAGTGGTGAATCGGCGGCATCTTCGAAAGCAGTTTGGATAAGTTTTCCCCAAATTAAATTGGTACTATCAGAATCAAAGCCCTTTTCAACGCAACTCACCATCATGCTCCAGAGGGTTTTTAGCATTGCAATACGCTCTTCTTCGGTAATCTCAAAATTCTTCATATCATCAGGAAAGAGCGATGCGTCAAAAAGCGGAGGTTGATAGCGGTTATCGTTAGCAGGAAGGTTTGAGTGGTTTTCAATTTCAGTAACGGGTGCAGTGTTTTTCATGGCGGTGCCCTTATGATGTTAAGAGTTGAGTGCATAGGATTAACTAACGCTGATTAGTAATCGCGAGACGGAGCAGCACGATCTTGGCCATTCGCCTGCGCCTGTCGCTTATCGCGAAAAGCCTCTCGTGCTTGCGGATCGTGCTGCGGGTTTTGCTGGCGATCATGTTGCTGTAGCTCACTCACACGGTTGTAAGCGTTGCGGGCTAATTCAGAAACTCTGAGCAGATCATCTTTGGAAAAACTATCCGTTCTGCGGTAGTTGCCCTCTTTATCCTTATAGGCACGTGAAAACTGCGTGCTGTAATACGCGCCTTTTTCACCTTCATTTCTCCAAATGTCAGCATTGAGCATTCCATCACGAATATTTTCTGGGCGGTTCTTAGGTTGAGTTTGGTCAGTCATGGTTGCATCTCCTTAGTTTGCAGGGTTAATGCAGTCATTATACCTTATGACAAACCCTGTGACGGGGTATGAGAAGTGTTAGAGCGCGAACATTTCGCCCAAAATAGCAGTAGTTGAAGATTGTGCGGCGGCGCTGATTCGCCCGTCCACCTTATGTAAGCGCTGCTTGGATACCACGCGTAATTGATCGAGCATAATTTGCCCTTTTTTCTTTTTATGCGTGACTGCAATACGAAAAGGCCATTGTTTGAGCGTACTGGTCAGAGGGGCAATGATTATTGTGTGCAGGCCTTTATTCATATTATCGGGAGAAATAACCACACAGGGGCGGGTTTTCTTTACTTCTGCACCGATAGTGGGGTCTAGGTTGATCCAGTAAATGTCAAAGCGCTTTGAATAAGGCGCTACCATGTCCATTCTTCCATAAGCGCATCATCTTCTACACCATCCATAAAGAGTGCTTCTTCTTTTTCTGGCGGGTCTTGCTGGATTGCTTCCATCCAACCTGCACGTGGCTTATCAGAAGCCTGCAAAATAATGCGGCCATTCTTAACCTGTAAATCCACCTTTTCGCCGATACCCGCCTCTTTAAGAGCGCCGGAGGGAATAATGACTCCCTTGGAATTACCAATATCTCTAATCGTTACCTGCATTGCTTCACCTCTTTTAACATTATAACAATGTTATAACAAATAGCGTGTATTTGCAAGGTTTTTATGATCGAGCTTTCTTGTCGATATAGGCTACAACGCGCTTGAAAGATTCTTCAAAGGTGCAGTTTTGCTTTTCCTGATTGCGCTGGGTTAGGTCAACCAGTTCGGCAAGCGTATAGGTGTAAGTGCCAGTGATGAAATCTACCGCTTCCCACATGAGGTTCATGCCTGTCATCACATGCACCGAGCCATCAGGAAGCGGCAATTTGCGAGTTTGGGTTTCAAGGTAGGACTCAACTTGTTTTTCAGTCATAAATGTTTTCATCTATAGAGCGTACAACAGATAGATTCAGCGATGCAAATTTGCCTTAGCGTGAATAGTGAAAGTCGCGCTTGGCAAGGTTCTTCATGCGTTCCAAGCGTTTCTTGATAAAGCCGATGCGACGCTCATTTTCTGCCTCTGCCTTTAAATTCACCGCCCTTGTGACAGAACCGTCTGGCTCCAAATTCTCTGTAAATACAGGTGTGGTACGCTGTTTCTCCCGCAATTCTTTTTCACCCTTCGTCACGGGTGTTTTAGTGCGGCGCTTACTAATCGCGAAATTGCGCTTGATGCAAGTCTCGGTAGTCGAGATATTCTGTTTGAAACGGATTTAAAAAATGATCCGTTTCTGTCCAGAATGTACCTTCGAACCTTTTCTTTCCAGAATTGCCTAAACTAATATCTGGGATGTAAACATCGAAATCCCAAAAACCATCTCGGTTTGCCTGTAAAGTAGCAACTGCTGAGTCGTGCTCACTCTTAATTCTATCGTGAAGTAAGTAAGCGTGATCCCAAAGCGTAAAGCCGTAGTGACCAAATTGACGAGGGTACCATGAATCAAAAGGAATATCCTTCTGAAGCATTGCGAGATAGTCTCTCAACTTCTTGCTATCACGATTTAAAAGTGCGCTTTCGATGCGATTGCGTTCTTCAGCAAGTGCTGATTGCATTTGCTCATGATAAGTTGGGTATTCGCTTATTCTCCAATCTCTTTTACCCCATCGCACAAGTGCAAGGGTAATAGTGTGGAGGCCGCGATTCCCAGCCGTTATGTAAGCGGTATCCAAGCCGAAATAACTGTGAATGAACTCTAAGCTATCCAGAATTGTTTCTGTAAACTCGAATTCAACCTTCACGTTATTCAAATCGGCACGACAGCAATATTCGTTGCCTTCATCATCAATTCCTTCTTTGCGCCCAATGAGCACTTTAGCAGTACCACCATGATGGCGTTTTTCAAGGTACTGTTGACGCTTTCCTTCAAATTCTTTGATGAAGGGTAAAGCAGCGTCCGTGATGAAATTCATAGCGACAAAACCGCCGAGTATTAAGCCACCAAGAAAGATTAACGATGAAACAAAAGCTGATTTGAACAACTTTTTAATAATCACCGCCAATACCAACCCAATAGCCATAATAGCAAGTCCAGGTAATCCAGCTTTGAGAATGTCCCAGACTAAAGCTTGTGAGAGCCCGCCTGTTAAATACTCAAATATTTGTGAATATGATAATTTTTCCATAAAACAAAAAGTGTTTATGGTTAAGTAAAGTCTTACCGTCATTGATCATTTGCGTGGGGAAGAAACCACAAAAAAGTTTATTTTCCAAAACTAGTTTGAGACTAAGAGCAAATAGCTCCGAGCAAAATAACAATACATGAGTAAGTATAAAAATCGCGCTATTATAACATAAGGTGAGAAAAAACCGAATGAGTGAAATGTGACGATTACATGACATTGTCACGGAATTGTCATTTTTATTTAATGCTTAAATTTGTTACAATACTTTGATTTTTTATACCTTTTTAACTTTTAAGAGATATGTACTGCTTATTATTAAGCCACCTGATTTTTAAAATTATAACCCAATATGCCATGGTGGCCATTGCGGGATGTCTATATATAGTGAACTCAAGTTCACCCTCACACACTGAAACTGTTCTCTATCGTGTGTGTTGTACTTTCTAGAGGCAATTATTTTTCTTCTAGAGGCAATTATTTTTCTAATGCTAAAATTTAAATAATTATGGCAACGAAAAAACCATTTCCTTGGAAGACATTTCTTCCTTGGGTTCCAGTGTTTTTGTGGATTGGTGCAGCGGCGCTTTTCCAAAATAGTTGGGAGGTACCGGAAACGGCAAGCCTTCCGTTTAATTTTTTTAAATATTATGGAGTGTTGTTCGCGTTCTATGCAGCAAAACACTATTCTATAAGCATTTGGGTCATGGGAATTATAAGTGTCCTTATGCTTGGTGTAGGGCTCATTGGTGCTATTAGCGGTCGTGAGGATATCAAAGCCATGAAAGGTATTGGCAATATCATTGCAATGATATTTGTCATGTTCATGGGTAGTTATTTTGTTGATCCAAATGGCACTCCAGGCAACGTGATAGACAGAACGCAAGAATCGCTGGAGAGTAATCTTTCAGACGAAAATGTGCGTGGGATGTATAAACCCATTACAGTCCCTCACAACGAGACACTTGCTAAACCTATTGAGGATGCAACGGGAAAGGATTTATCCGATCCTCGTAATCGACAAATCCCCGGATCAGGGCGATGGTTCGTGCCACTTCTCTGGTTCATTGTCTTTTTGATAGTGGGATTAAAGAGTGGTTTTCTTCAATGGCTTGGAGGAACCTTCGGAATTATTTTATTGATTCTCGGATTCTTCTTTTGGGCAATTGATTTTTGGTGGGGCTATGTAAGTGTCGCAGGTGTTTTTGCTCTGTGGATGCTGTATTGGTTCTTTAAAGGCGCTAAAGATGCTGGAGTTTCCGCTCCAAGCTTGGATGCCGATGACGCCAAAGGTATCGGCAAAGCTTTGCTGGTCGTTATCACCTTAGCAGCTCCATTATTGGTGCATGTCTATAGCGAGTATTCGCTTGAAGACTGCTACAAGTGGGGAGCAATCATTGGAGGAACGCTCTTTGCTGTTTGGCTTCTGTTCCTTCGCAAAAAAGAATAAGGTATGTATGCATATCTTATTCAACGAATAAAAAACCACCGTCACCATGGGCGTACCCTTTACGGGTATCGTTCAGGTGGTTTTTTTATGTCATCAAATCGTCATTTTTTTGAAAAACCTAACTGTGTTATACTCATAGGGCATTTTTCTATGAATTTTTCACTATGAAACATTCAGAACTTTTGATCATTTATGATCGCGAATTTGAAATTATCTCTCTTCGAAAAATGCAGAGAGGTTATATTTACTTAATCAAAAACCTACGAAAATGAACAAAATCATTTTTTTATTAGCAATCGGTTTATTCCTTACTTCCTGTGGTGGCGATAAGTCTGTTAAAGACCCTCGCAACAAAGAAAATAGAGAGCAAACTAAGAATGAGGAACTTTCTCTTTTTCCTTCGCTCGACGGTGAAAATGAAGAGAAACAAGTAATTCCTACTGAAAGTGACGCTGCCTTGGCAGACGCTCACATTACCGAAAAGGCGAAAACTGAGAACCTTACCAAAAAAGGCGGAAACTCTACCTCTCGCCAAAAAACACGAATAAGCCCAACAGGGCCTCGTGTAAAACAGATTGGACGAAAAGCCTACCTGCTTCTGCTGATCCAAAGGTTGTTGCTGTTCCTTACGTTTTTCAATAAAATGCCGTTTCCGTTCCTCCTGCATCTGTTCAAGGCTTTGCTGTTCGCGTTTATCACGCTGCAAGGTTTGCTGCTTTTCCAGTTCATTCTGCTGCAAAATTCGTTTGCGCTGACCAGTGATACGATCCAGCAGCCCAAGAAGACCATAGCGAATGCGTTTTAACCGCAATCGTTCTTCTTCTAATTGGCGCAACTTGAGTGCTTGTGCCATTGTCTGCTTTTTCACCGCCTGCTCAGCAAGAAGCCTTTGCTGTTCGGCTTCTGCTAAACGCTCTTTCTCTCGCTTCTCTAGCTCTATCTCCTGCTGGAAAGACTGCATCTTATCCAGCATTTCTTTCGCGTAGAGTGCACGCGTTTCCTCAAATGACGGAAAACTGTCAGGTTCACCCAGCCGCTCAATAAGTTGCTTTGGCTTCACTTTTGCCCATTTTGAGAGTGAGTATGGCTCGCCGTGATGATCGACGGCAACAAAGCCGCGTCGATCCCCACGTGCGAGCTTGTAGCCCCGCTCCTCTAGTGCGTGCGTGAAGGTTGCTTTATTATCCGAAATCGCCCATGCATCTTGTAAATCGGCTTTAACATCACGCGCCTCTTTACCTAAACGCTTCGCCTGCTGCCATTCGGCGAGGGTGTAATTGCGTGGATCAGCGTGTTCTTTATTGGCCAAGCCACGTGGCATTTTCCAGCCATGTTCAAGGTAAAGATTACGCGCAACTTCCTGCATTTTCTGCTTGGAGTAAGAAAGCTGTACCGCCTTCAGTTCCTCCGCATTGATACGTGACCAGACGGTATGGCAATGGCGACGGCCTTCCTTTTCATGAAAGACAATCGCTCTTGGCTGGCCTGTTAGACCTAGCTTCTCTTCAACTCGGCTTATGGCGGCTTCAAATTGCTCATTGCTGACATTAGCCTCTTTGGGAGGATTGAGCGATAATGAAAACAGGTGCTGCTTACATTTCGTCGCACGGCTCATCGCATAGCTTTCATTCAGCGCGCCCATAAGGTTATCAGAACAAAAGCCCCGTATCTCATGCACCTCTACCTGCTCATTTTCTTGTTTGAGCAGGTGAATGGCTAAGTCTTTAGCGTTACCGCGTTGATTACCGACAAGGATCATGGCTAGTCCTGCGCCTTAATGCCAAGCGCAGTAATCAACATGCGCCGAATATCGGCAATATCGTGACAAGCCTGCTGTAGTGCAGTTTCTGTTTCAGGTTTGAGCTTTACGTGACCGCTTTCGATCAAGTTCAGCATTCCATTGATGACAGTGAAGATTCCCAGCTTCGCCAATTTCCCCAATATCTGCGCTAGGAGTTGCTTCTTGCGCAAAGTACTACCAGCTGGAAGCGGTGCAGCCAGATTATCATTCGCGCAAAAGAGTCGCTGCTTGATGAAGGTGCTGACCGGAAGCTTTCCAGCCATCTTCACCAGTAATTCATGCTGATCTTTCGTTACCCGAATAGAGAGCGGCGGGATACGTTTACGCTTCTGTGGCTTTGCATCTTGCTGTGTGGCGCTAGCCGCAAAATTCGCCCGAAATTGATTATCATTAGATGCAGAGGAAACACTCATGGCGACGGCTCCTTCAAATCATTCAGAAGCTTCGGATCAACGTTTTTCAGTTGCTCATTCCAGCCTGCTAACGTATTGAATAATTGGTTCGAGGATAATCCGTTCTCGTCCACCATTCTTCTCGTAAGTCGTTGTGAAACAAATATTCACACATTCTTTCAATAGCTGTTTTGTTAAACTGCTACGAAAGTCTGCTACGATGGCACTCCAAACTAATCTTTTAAGACGCAATGGAACCTACTATTGCCGTTTCTATGTTCCTACAGAGCTTCAATCAGAGCTTGGTAAGAAGGAAATATGGCGATATGGAGTCTATATCAGGTTTTGTAGATTCATTGGTAAAGGCCGTACTTTTCTTGCAATTGTAGCTTTAGTTCTGCTGGTGGCTCATCCCCCCAGCCTGAATGGTGTGTAATGCCATAATCTGAGAGTGTAAGGGGGGTATCTTCGTAGAACCTTTTTTCAAATAATATACGTTTATTAGAGGCGACCTCAAATACATACCATGCGGATTTACCTAAAAGTTTCATCTTTAGGGCATAAATTAGCGCATTTTTCTTTGAGACCTTTGCAGCAAAGCTTTTTGAAGTGCTCGTGGGGGGGGCATGTTGGAGTTCATCTGTTTTTAGCGCCCAGAACTACTGACTTCAACTCCCAGGCCGGTAGTTTCCATTGCCATGCCACTTCGACCGGTAATATCATCAGGAGGGGTATCTAAAGAAGCTTGCCTAGCCTTGGAAATCCAGTTTTCTGAAATCTGATCAATCTCATCGCCTAGGGTCCGATGATCAACTGTTTCCAAATGCCTGGTGAAGTCCAAATGACTGTCCATATAGGTCTGGGTTTCCTCTAGAATATTCATTGTATCTATAATTCTTGCATGTGTTGCAAGATTTTCGGCAGGAAAGTCGCCAACTACCTGTTCAGCATGGCGCATGCTATCATTAAGGGAAAAGAGACCTTCGGTTCCCATCACACTCTCTGAATAGTTTTTCTCATCCTCTTGTTTTTGTATCAAAGCTGCCAAGTGCACTATCGTATTTTCTCGCGAGACATTGCTTTCCTCAGCTGTTAGGAAGTTTTGATAGGCTTTGGTATAATGCTCGATATCTACGTGGGGCCTTCCATATGCATCACCATTGAATTCCCCCTCATTATAACGATTATTATAATAGTCATCAAATGCCATATAATTTTCATATGCTTCATCTGTGCGTAAAAATTTAGGGATACGATCATCTATCATTGTACTACTCTCCTTGTTTTATAGAAGTATTATTACACATTTATGTTACGAAACTATTAAGGCGCTCTAGGCACTTAAGAGTCTTGCATCAATATGCAATACAATCCACATCGCCAGATAGCCTCTGGTAGCACGCTGTTTTATGAGTGGCATCAAACGTGAAGGGCTGGCCTGTAATAGGGTTTTTGAGGGTACTCGGGTCCGCTAGGAACGCAGGCAAACCTGCTGTGGCAATACTTTTAGCTTTGGCGGTAACGAGCACTTTAAGAAGCGTGCTAAAGGCAACATAATTGTGACGACTCTCTAGCAGCACCTCTCCAACGTAGACCCCCTCAAGCACCAATCCACCTACGAGATTATCCCAGTTTCTCATTATTGTTTTAGAAAGCGACTTATCTTTTGGCACATAAACATCCGCAAATTTCTCGCGGTGACTTAGGTATTGATGGGCAGGTTGCTGTGACAGTTTGATCAAATCTATCGCGTATTGATAATAGTCATTACGTGTTTTATTGGAGCGATAGAAGAAAAAGTTCTGGAAACTTACATTCCCTAATTTAGCCGTTTTATCGAGTATTTCGTAAATGGAAATTTCTGCTTCAAGCGTGACGGGCAAATTAAATCCGTCTTTTCCAAAAGCAGGAGCAGAGAGCGTATGGGTGAGTTAATCGTAATATTTTTGCGCCAAAATTGGCTTAGCCTTTATGAGTTTAGGTAAAGCGTACAGATTTATTTTTTGCAGGGCCATAAAAACCGCTTTATCCACGAGGGTGCTTTTTTGTGTCATGGCTCGATTAAGAAATCTCATATTTAGAAGCCACTCTACGAGCGCTAATTCAGCCTTATCCTCCCGATGAGCGCATTCCTATGCTGCCACCTGCAACGTATTTAGATCAATGAGCAGGTTCAGTTCAGGTTGAATCCCAGAAAGTAAATGATTCTCATAATAGCGATATTGGTAGAGTGATTTATAACGACCCAGTAAAGCTTCATTCAGTTTAACTTGGTGCTTCACCTGCTTACATTCGATGCATTGGCTATTGTTTGTTGTGTTTGAGGAGGGGCATATAGTGGGTTCACTTATATTAAGTGAAATGGGATAAGGCTCTTTATAGGTTAGTGCACCCTTGGGAGGAGGCGCATCATCAGTCAGCAAAATGAGATCAATTCTTGCCCTCTCAAGGTTACTCTGTTTACGCTTGCTACCAAACGCATGAACATCTTTTCCGGCAGGGGCGATAAGTCCGGCGATAGCAATCATGCCATTCTTTTGATCCTCCACGAGTTCGAGTGGCTTGGAAAACAGCGTATGAAATTCAGGATGCAATGCCTCATCACGCGTAATGTAGATAAATAGAGCGCCGACAAGGATTGGAATCCCTAACCCACCCAGAATGCGTTTCAATAGTGTAGCCATGCTAGGATGATAGCAAGCCATGCTTGATAAGTCAGGTGTAAATTCAATCCGTGACGCGGCGTATCGCCTAACTTAATCTTCCATAAAGGTGATCATGACTTGATCTGCCTGAACCGATTCATTTTCACTCACAAGAATCTCTTTAATCGTCACATCGCGCTCAGCATGGATTACATTTTCCATCTTCATGGCTTCGACCACGATCAGCTCCTGACCAGCTTTGATCTCTTCACCTTCTTCCACGGGGATAGAAAGGACGAGTCCAGCAATGGGAGCGGGAAGTTCATTCGCATTCTCAGAGCTGTTCACTTCCGGCATGTATTTCGCTAATTCCGCTGTCCGGCTCGTATGCACGCTAACATTGGCATCAGCGCCAGCATGGATCAGGCGGTAACCATCCGAACGATATTGCAGGTGTACGCTGACCGGTTCGCCATTAATGCTACCTTGGAACAGGCGGTTGCCGAGTTCGTAAGAGCTACGTACGACAATATGCTCGTTTTGCAGGGCGACATCATAGCCGAATTCTTTTTCCTTTACCCGCACCGGGAACTGCTTGTCGCCAACGCTGACGACCCAGCTAGAGCCAAGGTAACGTTTGCGGCCATCAATTTGCTGCGAAGTGCTAGCGGCCCGTTTATTATGCTCCAAGAACAGGTAAACCGCCGAGCCAATAAAGATACGCGTATGTTGATCGGTAATGGTAGCGCCGGAGAATCCTTCCGGATATTCCTGCTCAATAAAGTTGGTGGAGATATTACCCGTACGGAAGCGTTCATGGCTGTAAACCGCTTGCATAAAGTCCATATTGGTCGTCACGCCGTGAATCACATAAGCGCCGAGCGCCTTTTGCATTGCATCAATCGCTTTGTCGCGTGTTTGGGCATGGGTGCAGACTTTGGCGATCATCGGATCATAATACATGCTGACTTCGCCGCCTTCATAAACGCCACTATCGACGATCACGCGGCTGCCTTCTGGCTCCTGATAGCGAGTGACACGACCTGTAGAGGGCAGGAAGCCTCGTTTTGGATCTTCGGCATAGACACGGCTTTCAAACGCCCAGCCATGTAGCTTCACATCATCTTGTGTCAGT
Source organism: Rickettsiales bacterium (assembly GCA_029252805.1). NCBI lineage: Bacteria > Pseudomonadati > Pseudomonadota > Alphaproteobacteria > Rickettsiales > Rickettsiales bacterium. The sequence continues at coordinate 1,887 of JAQXAR010000063.1, read as the reverse complement.
TCGAGTTTCTCGCCTGCAGCGATTTTAATCATCTGCTCGACCAAATCGATATTGGTGACGAGCTCGGTCACGCGATGCTCAACTTGCAGGCGTGTATTCATTTCTAGAAAGGCAAAAGTGCCATCTTGGTCCACGATATATTCGACCGTACCTGCGCTGCAATAATCGACCGCTTTTGCGAGCGCAACCGATTGATCTTGCATCGTTTGTCGTATTTCCTCATCAAGGAAAGAACTGGGAGCTTCTTCAATAATTTTCTGGTGACGGCGTTGGATAGAGCATTCGCGCTCACCCAATGCGATGCAGTTACCATGGGTATCGGCCAAGACTTGAATTTCAATATGGCGGGGATTTTCGAAGAATTTCTCGATGAAAACGCGGCTATCAGCAAAACTAGACAACGCTTCAGAGGCTGAAGATTTTAACCCATCGACGAGTTCTTTATCGTTACGCGCCACGCGCATTCCCTTGCCACCACCACCGGCAGCAGCTTTAATCATCACTGGAAAGCCGATTTCTTCAACAATCGCTTTGGCCTCTTCCAGTGTTTCAATTTCGCCTTCTGAACCCGGAACGATGCTTACGCCCGCATCTTTTGCCAGTTTTTTAGACTCAATTTTATCGCCCATAATCTTAATGGCGTGTGATTCTGGACCAATAAAGGTCGCGCCGGCCTTTTTCACTGCGGCGCTAAAGTCACGATTTTCTGACAGGAAACCATAGCCCGGATGCACGGCATCGGCGCCGGTTTTCTCAATCGCGCGGATCAGTGCCGGCACGTTCAAATAACTCTTCGAGCTAGGTGCAGGGCCAAGGTAGACGGCTTCGTCCGCCTGCTTCACGTGTAGGGCGTTGCTATCAGCCTCCGAATAAACGGCGACCGTCTTGATACCCATCTTGCGACAAGTATCCATAATACGAACCGCGATTTCGCCACGGTTAGCTATCAAAATCTTTTTAAACATTGAGCGGTTTATACAGGGGCAAGTTCAAAGGTGCAACAATTAGGAGCACATACCCTTAAAACCACAAAAACTGTACCGACTTTCAGTCAATACAGTTCTTGGGTTTTAGGTTAAAAAATAATTATTCTTCAATCCTGAATTCTTCAGGATCGAGCTTGCCCTCAAATATTGTGCCTGTGGGCACTCTTTGAGAATCAACTTGAAAAATTTCCACTTCGGAATTGAACTCGCCCTGCCAGTTGAGCGAAAGTTTCAAGAAAATTCCTACGTTTGCCTCATTATAAGCACGAATGCTGTAGATTGGCGAAAAGTGATTTCGAAGAAAAACCATGTTTAAAGCCTTGGCTTCTGCGATATGGTATTTCTTTTCATCGTAGGTAAACGATGCTTCGCCTTTTAAGTTGTAGTTGTTTACTAGCTTTTCCCATTTTTGGGCATAAGCTTTGTATGCACCGTCTTTGATTTCTTGAGACAAAGGCACCAAGCTCTTAATGGTGACTTTTCCTGTAACTTTTTTGCCATTTTCTAACACGATGGCTTGAAGGCCATAGGATGTTGTCTGCGAATAGACTTCATCGATGTTATTTAGTTCGTGGGTTAGGACAATAGTCTTAAGTCCACTTTTTCCCTCATATGTCCAGTCTCCCCATTTTTCATGGGTGCAGGAGTTGATGGTGAAGGTGTCTTCTCCGTGCTCGGTTTCAAATTTCACCTCATCTCCTATTTTTAAGGGGGGAGTAAAAGGTGCATTTGAACAGTTAGAAAAGCAGAAAATCACGAGGAATAATAATAGGTTTTGCATAATTTTAGGGGCTGACACCTAACATTTAAATTGTTAGGAGTTATTGATGTATATAAAGCATTGTAAGTTATCGAGAAATAAGCAGTTAGAGTTGATAAAATATTTCATTGCGGGTTCTAC
>JAQXAR010000062.1 GCA_029252805.1 Rickettsiales bacterium | reverse complement strand
AGAACCCGCAATGAAATATTTTATCAACTCTAACTGCTTATTTCTCGATAACTTACAATGCTTTATATACATCAATAACTCCTAACAATTTAAATGTTAGGTGTCAGCCCCTTAATTTTAATTATCTATCGAGATGACTTCCATATACCACTCCATAATTCACATTATGGAACGCTAGAAACCCTGAACTTCATAACATTGATTATGGAAAATTATAAAATGTTTCAAAGTTATCAAAAATAATTTTTTAGTTATTCAAACTGAGAGGCCCTTTGCTCTAAAATTCTTTTTATCTCTGTCGTTACTAACTCTGAGAATCCATATGAATGCCAATCTTCTGTAATGAGCCATTTATAAGCTTGCTGTTCATTCAACTCGGAAGATTTTATTTTATCGCTTAAAACCATAACGCTAGAACGAGACATTCCAAGAGACATGAGTGAAAGCTCAGTTCGTTTCGAAACCCCAAACTCTAAAAACATCCACGTTTCCGCGATATCTTCTTTTAAGTCCAATCTATCGATATTGGTTAAATGAACGTTCAGTACATCTAAATAGCAATGCAAATATTTAGGAGCCTCATAGCGAGCAATTTTCTCTACCATACTGATAATAATCTGACAGCCACGATCTTTGGCAAACTCATCTAGAACTTTATACAACAACTTTTGCCAGCGTGAATGCAAATTTTGCTCAGGCTCATCAATGATTATCAGACTATTCTTAATCTCTAGAAAACTAAGGCTAAGTAAAAAACTTACGAGCTGCTTATCTCCAGAACTTGCATGCTTGTATCCATAAGAGTTTTCACCATTTAACTTTTTTAATGAAATATTGAATCGCTCTTCTCCAGCACTTTCATTTAAGAAAGCTGTACATCCAAGACCAGCTTCTTCCATTCGCTCACTAAAGATTCTGATGTTCTCTGAACTCTTGTTTTCTTCTTCCCACTTATACTCCAGTCCAAACCTATACATAGCAAGCATAGAAAGTAAGAAATTTCGATTATCATTTCCTCCAAAGATCGTTTGATATTTCAAGGTAACATCATCGTATATTTTGGAAGCAGTTTCATTCGATAAACTAGTGCTCAAATCGTTTAAATGACGTGAAGCAGGGAAATATAGATACGGGAAAACAACTTGATCTGCTGGTTCTTCTTCTGATTTAAGACTTTTATACAGCCTATGGAGCTTCAAGTAAGTAAGATACGCTCCGTAAGACCAAGTTCACTGAAGCTCTTGATTTGAACTGGCGCTATGCGGTTAGTTTGATGATTTACTGTGAACATTATGCCCCCTCGCTACGCTGCTTTTAGAGTATAAGGTTTGATGTGCTCACTATACTTATGCTTGGCGCCAGACGCAAAGAACCCTCCACACTCTTCTAATCGAGTACAGTCTTGGCATTCATCAATGTATTCATTCTTCCAATCGCTAATACTCTTAACGGAAAATGAATGCAGAGATTCAGGCAGTAAACATAGCTGATGATTATAAACTGAGGTGCGGATTTTATTACGATTTAGTATCCGTACAGCTTCTTCTAATTGCTCTCGGTAGTCGTATGGATCGATCCATAATTCATCAAGGTTTGCACGGGTAAAGCCCATAATCTCAAGGCCCATCAATGCTACATGATCTACAAATAAGAGATTGCGCACTATGTATTCTGCAAGTTGAGGTAAGCGCTCATAGGTTTGCTTATGGATGACACAGCGAATTTCCACTTTAACACCGCAGCGCTTCAGGTTGAGTATCCCATTGATAGTTTCATCAAAGGCGCCTTTTGCCTGTACCACAAACTCATGTACCTGCGGAACTTCGGAGTAAAGAGGGATACCAAGCATTAAATCTGGGTGGCCAATTCTAGCCAACTTCATTGCAAATTCTAAATCCTCAAAGTTCCGGCCATTAGTAAGCACATGCACCGCTGTCTCTGGTAAATGTTGTTTGCAAGCTCGAATCATTTCAAAGAAGCCTTCTCCTACAAGAGTTGGCTCGCCTCCAGTTAATCCTATTTCTCGCGTATCTCGTGAGACCAAAGGAATAGCCTGCAGTATTTCGTTCACCAAATAGCCGTCATCAATATTTTTAGGTGGTTGAGAGCACATTAGGCAGAAAGAGTTGCACCGCTCTGTTACTAAGAAACTATTGGAATTAGCATTGCGCCTGTAAATGGAGTGAATACCTTTATTAGAAGGAGTTATTTTAATTACATCACCGCTTTCAATATATCTTAATTCTGCATCTAAAAGCATTGAGTTCGAGGGTAATGCTCCCACTTCTTCGCTAATCTCGCGCTTGAAAAGCAGATATTGGAAGTCTCTTGGTGCTTCACCCATTGAGTGTTTATAAACAAGCGCATACTTCTCACGTAGCGGCGCAGGCAGATTAGGGTTATCAGTAACGCGTAGGATAGAGGGTTCGGAGTGCGTACACTCGGAAAGAAACTTGTTGTTTTTTGAGTAGAGTTTTATCATTTTTAGAGCCAACTCATCATTACATTTCTAGCAGTTTCATCAGTCTCCAATTTGTGGAGAACATGCTTAAAGATGCCCATGTTCTTTGTGCAAAACCCACTCAATGCTTTATGTCCCACATAGTCGCCTTGAGTGGCATAGTGGTACGTTGGGTCACTGCCACAGAAAGGAAGAAATGCACATTCAGAACATTGCGGGCTGCTTTCAGCAAGCGACTCTTCAATAGAGTTGAGTAGAACATCAGCAGAAAAAATATCCACATAACCATCTGTATGAACATTGCCTATGCGAAACTCCTTGTCTCCCATCTCTGCAAGCATACGAGCCTCGTCAGAGGCGTAAACATCACCATCATAATTGTAAACCACTGCACCAATGCCTGCACCAGATGGTGATTGCAGATCAACATACCCTGTAGATAGAGGTGAAAAGAATTTATTCAAAATAAGAGAAGTGTAATGCTCTGGAAAGAAATGACCTTTTTGATTAATCTCAATGATGTAATCTAACCCCTCTTTATAAAATTCTAGCCACCTTAAAGAGTCATATTTCTCGACTTGCTTAGTTTTTACGGCAAAACCATATGGACTAAGGGGGCGTAGAAAGATTCCATCAAGTTCAAACTTCAGATACTCATCAATAATGGGTCTTACATTTTCTAGGCTAAGCTCTGTAGTTGTCATTAAGGCGGAAACGCTATCAGGACCTAAATATGCTTGAGCATCGCGAATCCCCTTGGCCGTTATTTCATAGCCGTTCTTGGCTTTTCTAGGTCGGTTGGCATCATGTATCTCCTGCGGGCCATCTAAAGAAGTGGAAATGTGAATTTTATGGTCATAACAGAACTTCAGAACGTTATCATCTAGCGGAGTTAAGTTTGTCGCTACTACGAACTGAAGGTCTCTTTTTTCGTCTTTATTGATCAGCTCAGCTTCAATCACAATTTTCTGAATCAACTCAAAATTAAGCAAAGACTCACCACCTTGAAACTCAATCTTAATCTGAGGTGAGGGGCTTTGAAAAACCAACTCTAGAGACTTCATCGCCGTTTCTTCACTCATATCGAACGCACCTTTATCGGCAGATTGACGCGATACTTGGCAGTATGGGCAGCTATAGTCACAGCGCAACGTAACTACAAAAATGTGCAACCCTGTGAAATTGGAGTAAACACTAGCCTTTGTCCTATATTTCAGGCTAAGCAGCTCTTTCGCTACGGCACTATCACCATCATATAGAAAGTGCTTACTCTGCAAGGTTTTGTATGCTGCAGACTGATTGGACAGTTTTTTATTGGTAAAGAGGTTTAGTGTTTCTCTATCAAGAATAGTGTGCTCGCCAACGTCATTGCTGACAACATATTGCTGATAATCATCTAGTGGTGTGAATCTGAATGGAAGTAAGTGGTATGGTTCTTTATTATTGGAAGAATAATATTTCTCTTGGCTAGAAAATTTCTTCGACAACATTAGGCAGCATCAACCATCTTTGTTTTACTGAAAGCGTTGGCAAGGATTAGCTCTCTAATAGTGCTAGTTTCTTGCGCAACTAGCTGCCTTAAATCCTGATCTATCACCTCATTACGAAGCTGATTAAGCAGACTATTAACATTGTCATCATCGGAGTGCTTAATAATACTGACTGTAATTTCTTTGCCATTTTGGCTTATTTCAAATCCAGCTTTATCGGCAAACTTATAGAGTGCCTTTTTAACGCATTCCAATGAAAAAATACTGCTGTCAAATATAGCCTTATCACTAGACATTCTAGTAAGCTGAAGAGTAATGAGAGCTGTGCGAAGAGTGAGAACTGTGAGATGAATGCGACCTGTGTGAGTAATGCGCAGCCATTTGCTGTTCAGCCTTAGATTCCGCAGAATGTCCTAAAATAAAATCTGTTGTAGATTGCTCTAACTCAGGAATGTTTATAGAAGCCGAAATACTAGCGTCACCTAGCGTGCTTGCATTTGCATTAACGGCTACAGCCGCAGCTAAAGTAGCAACTGAAACTAAAAAACTTTTTTTCTTACTCATAACTCACCTCACAATAGTGTCTAAATCTAATGCCTAGAGGGAATTAATACCTAGAATATACTTTTTGTATATAAAAATAATTAAACGATCGTGGCTTGCGTTCTTGGTATTCGTGTATTTTCACTACTTCTTAGTACTTTAGCAATACCCCTCCAACGCCTCCAGCCTGACGTTCGGATAACGTTTTATGCTGCCGTTTAACCCCATGGTTCGGATGAAAATAGTAATTACGTAAAATTTCAAAATTTATCGATGTGGGGGTACCCCCACTAATCCACCACCACCATTTGGGGTGTACCCCCTCTTAGAAAAAGAATGCTTTTTGGCTATACGGAGAGCATTATCCCAGCATTGTCAACTGGGTGGCGTGGTGAAAAAAAACGTGCTAACGAAAGGCATGGAATCACTCACACAGGCTCAAAGGCTTCTGGCCACGTATGAACGCCGCCCAGACATGCAACTACTAAAGGATGCCGAGGCGTGCCTACAGCAAGCTCAGCAAGCGCATCCTGAGAGTGGGCAAATCTATGTCTTGCGTTCTGCCATCTATCAGCATCTGAACCGCCGTCAGCAAGCGCTGGTATGTCTGGGCAAAGCGTATCAGCTGGACCCGGAATCGCCTGCGGTGCTACACGCATGTTACCGAGGCTATGATCGCTATGGATTGTTGCCCGAGGCACTGGAGTTTGCGAAGAAATTTTGCGCTATTCAGCCTGATATTGAAGCCTTTGAGCAGCTTTACACCGCTTTGTACCGTCTCAATCGGCACAACGAAGCCATTGAAGTCTGCATACAGGCTTCCGCGCTACACCCCGATGCCAACCAATTTAACGATTGGCGGCTTCTCCTGCTGGAAAAAAACAATCAGCTGGATGAAGATTTTGAGGATTCGGGCGCCGCGCCGCTGCTGCGCACCAGGATCAACTGGCGTAACAAGCAGTACGTGCCGCTAGAGGAGAACGAGATAAATACCCTACAATCGCTCAACCGGATTGCAGGGTGGTTTGAGCGCGCCCGCGCGTTCCATGCATTGGAAGACTATGATGCCGCATGGGAATCGTATCGGCTTGGCAATGAAATTTATGCAAAAACCAGCGAGGTTTCTAAAGAAGCGCGCTACAAAATGCTGAATAAATATAACGCCTGGCTGGATGGTATTGAGCAGATGGAGCCCGTTACAACTCAAGGCAAAGGGCCGATCTTTATCCTCGGCTTCCCTCGATCGGGCACTACATTGATCGAACAAATGCTCGCCGCGCACAGCCAGTTATACCCCAGCTCGGAATTAAATTTTCTCTCCGAACTAATGGCCGGATTACCCAACATGCCCAACATATTGCCCGAACTCACCGCTGAGCAGGTCAAAGGATTTCAAACTGCTTACGGGCAACGCGCCAGGGCCTACCTGACGGAATTGAGCGATAAACGCGTCCTGGACAAGCAACCCATTAACACGGTGCATCTGGGGGGTATCCAGTATTTATTCCCGCAAAGCCCCGTGCTTTTCATCGTCCGCGACCCGCGCGCTGTCTGCCTCAGTTGTTTTCAACGGATGTTCGCGCTGAACCCGAGCAATGTGCATTTTCTGACGATGGAAGACACGGTGAACTATTATTGCGCCGTCATGGATTACTACCTGAAGATTCGAGGTAAGCTGAAGCTTTCGCTGAAAGAGGTGAAGTACGAAGAAATTGTGTCATCGCCGGAGCCGGTGCTGCGCGAAATCGTCGATTTTATTGGAGAAGAGTGGGAAGATGGGATTCTGCAGTATCACACGCACAAGCGCGCGCTGGCGACACCGAACCAGGAAGGGATATCCAAACCGGTTTACACATCGGCCATGCAAAATTGGCGGCATTACGAGAAACAGTTTGAGCCGTTCCAGGATCAGCTGGCGGCCTATGTGAAGTTGTTTGGGTATGAGTGATATCTCGAGGATTAACCTGCTCGCCAAGACCCTTAGAGTATAACCGAACACGCCCACTAAAGCACGTTACAGTTCTGTGACAATTCAAACCTCCTCATACTCCGCATCCACCACGTTCACTGGCCTACGTGTGATGCTAGTACGCTCCTCCCTATGTCGACGCTCTACCTCTAATAACATCTCTTTAGGCTTCACTCAGACCTCCTCCCACTCAGGCAGAAGGACGTTCATTACCAATGCAGCTAAGAAGATTTCATCGGTAGGAGGCAGCTTAAGGGATGTACAAATGCTTGCTGGCCATT
>JAQXAR010000061.1 GCA_029252805.1 Rickettsiales bacterium | reverse complement strand
GAACCCGCAATGAAATATTTTATCAACTCTAACTGCTTATTTCTCGATAACTTACAATGCTTTATATACATCAATAACTCCTAACAATTTAAATGTTAGGTGTCAGCCCCAAATCTAATGATAAAACAAGTTTTAAGAAATAATAAAAAGAGTTTTAAGATAGACCATTGAACCCCTAAATTGTAACTTATTGATCGCTTAAATGCACGTGACAGTTCTGTGACAATTTACGCTAGAAGCGCGCGGGCTTGTTCTAATTGCTGCGGAGTATCAACACCAAGTGGCACCGTATTGACCACACTCACGCCCATTTTCATGCCGGCTTCTAGCGCGCGTAGCTGCTCCAACTTCTCACGCTTCTCCAAGGGCGAAGGCGCCATCGCGACGAACCTTTCTAACGCGGCGCAGCGATAGGCATAAATACCAATATGATGATAATGCGTCCCCTCGCCTGCCGGAATCAAGTTCCGCGAGAAATATAAAGCCTGCCCGCCCTGGGCGATCACGACTTTCACGACAGCGGGGTTCACACGTTCTTCATCGGTATGGACCTGCGCCGCTAACGTAGCGATATCGCAATGCGCATCGGAGATAAGTGGCTCGAGCACAGATGCAATGACAGAAGGATCAAGCGTCGGCATATCACCTTGTAGATTGACGATAATATCATGCTCGCCTGCTGCATCTACTTGAGTAAGTGCCGCGTAAATACGATCGGAACCCGAGGGCAGGTCAGGATCCGTCAACACCGCCTCGCCCCCCTCTTTGGCTATAGCCTCTGCGATTTCGGCACTATCACAAGCCACAACCACCCGCGCCAACTTCGACTCCTGTGCACGACGGTAGCATTGCACGATCATCGGCACACCGGCAATATCGGCCATCGGCTTGTTCGGTAAACGCGTTGAGGCCATGCGGGCGGGAATAAGGATAATAGGGTTAGTCATTTTACAAAATTCCTCGATATTTCGGATAGGCTGACAAGATCAGCCCGCCAGCTTTCTGGCGAAGTATGTGCGACGTTTGGGCACCTCTAACATTTATGCCAATAAATGATAGAGTAAAAGAAACGATTGGGTTCATGTTGGTGGTTGCATCCTTAAGTTGGCGTAGGTATAAGAAGCCATAAATTACGGAGAATTGCAAACTCATGGAAATGAATAAAATTGCTGCGTCTATTCTTTTGGCAGGCATCATCGCAATGGTGGCGGGTTTCGTCACTGATTTAATGTATCACCCTGTAACCGATCTTGAAAAGCGCGGTTACAGTATCGAAGTCGTTGAAACGGCAGGCGCTGGCACGGTTGCTGCCGATGCGGCACCGGTTGATATCCACCCCTTCCTCGCCGCAGCTGACCTAGAAGCCGGTAAAGTCTTCAGCAAAAAATGTACCGCATGCCATAGTTTCGATGCAGGCGGCGCACATAAGGTTGGCCCGGCACTTTACGGCGTCTTTAACCGTGATATCGCCTCATCCGCTGGCTATGCCTATTCCGATGCGCTGCAAGCTGTTCCCGGAAAATGGACCGCGCAAAACGTCTCTGAGTTCCTCACTAAGCCGAAGAAATTCGCTAAAGGCACCAAGATGGTTTATGCGGGCATCAAAAAACCAGAACAACGTGCTAATCTGATTGCTTATCTCCAAAGCTTGAAATAATGGCTCACGCCGCCGTCGAAATCTCGAACCTGCAAAAAACCTATGCCGGTGACAAACGCAGTGAACCGAAGCAGGCCCTTAAGGGGATTGATTTAACCATACCTCAAGGCTCATTCTTTGGGTTACTTGGCCCCAATGGTGCCGGAAAATCCACGCTCATCAATATTATGGCCGGATTGGTCAATAAAACCTCCGGTCAGGTCAAAATTGGTGGCTACGATGTTGATAAAGACATGCGCAATAGCCGCCTTTCCATCGGCGTAGTGCCGCAAGAGCTGGTCATTGACACCTTCTTCACCGTCCGTGAAGCGCTAGAAATTCATGCTGGCTATTACGGTGTGCCTAAGGCTATGCGCCGCACTCAGGAAATTATCGATGCCATGGGGCTTTCCGATAAAGCCGATATCAATACCCGCCGCCTATCGGGCGGAATGAAACGCCGCGTGTTGATCGGCAAAGCGCTCGTACATAATCCGCCCGTGCTCATCCTCGACGAGCCCACCGCAGGCGTCGATGTCGAACTACGTGAAAGCCTGTGGAAATATATTCGTGAGCTAAATGCTGCTGGCACGACCATCTTGCTCACCACTCACTATCTAGAAGAAGCTGAACAACTTTGCGATCAAATTGCCGTCATCAATCACGGTGAAATCGTCGCGCATGACAGTACGGAGAATCTACTTAAGCAGTTAGATTCCAAGCAACTCGTCATCGAGCTCCAAAAACCGCTAAAAAAACTCCCTGAGGGCTTAGAAGGCTTCTGCGCCAAATTACTCGATGGCAAGCTCGTTATCGATTACCGCCCAAGTGAAACTAGCTTTAGCGAAATTTTTGCGTCCTTGGGCGCCGCAAACATCAAAATTCGCGACTTAACCACCCACGAAGCCGACCTTGAAGATATTTTTAAACAATTAACTGCATAAACCCTCTTGCCAAATGAAAAATCCTCTACTAAAAGACTCCTCGTGTGCCGGCTTAGCTCATTTGGTAGAGCAGTTGATTTGTAATCATCAGGTGGCCAGTTCGATCCCGGCAGCCGGCACCATATTTTTCAGTAACTTAGAAAATATAGCACACAACACCGTTAACCACGGTGCCCTTTTGGTGCCGTTCTCAACAGAAAAACCACCCCTCACCTCCATTTACAATAAAGAAGGTATGTTCTCCTTATATTTTCAGTAACTTGCACCGAGCACTACATACAAAAATTAATAAGATGAGTCACAAATGGCAACTTAAAGTTAAAAACTTAACTTACCTTATTGCAACTTCTGATTTAGCTGATAGTGTTGCAAAAATAACAAAAAGTGCACGATTAACAGGACACAAATAATAAGAAGGTAAGAATGAAAAAACTAATTTTGGTGTTATTCAGCGCTATATTGACTTTGCCATTTGTGGCGAAGGCAGATGAATGGATTGATTTGATTCAAGTGCATTGTGTCGAAGATATGAACTTGTTTTATGCAAAGCCTATAAGAATCTACTACGATTGGCCGCATGATAAAGAGGATCGCGCTGATCTCAAAGAAAAATTACTACAAGAAGATTTACTCCTGTTACCTGGGGAGTTTGATTATTCCTGCAAACTCAAAAAAGCGACCTATCGTATTGTGGGAGCGATGCCTCCATTTCGTGCAAAGGGGCAATGCGGCTCAGCTCCTCGAGCTCGCGTAACATTATACGAAAATGATGATATGTTGCTAGATAACGTATTTTTCTCACCGTATTGCCATTCTACAGACGAAGACAACTTCGCTTACATAGAAGAAATTAATATTGGTCTCTCAAAACACAAAAGTGGCGGGTATTTTTTCGCAAAATACAAAAAAAATCTAAACGATGGGGGCCGTAATTTAAATCTTCATTGGGGGCGAAATGAAGACCGTACCTTAGACCAACAATTCTTAAAGTGTATAGCAGAAAGCTCGCTAAGTATACAAGGCTCTCGTGCAGAAATTCCGGCTTGTAGAGAACAGAGTAAAACAATCAATTCTCGTAAATTAGGAGATTAACATGACTATTACTTACAATACGCTATCAACTGCTGCATACAACACTGCTCGATATGACTTCATTAAGAATATGGAAGAGAGTGGTAATGTTAGCCTAACCGTTTATGAGGACTCTGTTGGCATCCCGACAATCGGTATAGGTTTAAATTTACAAGACTCATCGAATCGTAGCGCTGTAGTTGAAGAAATTTCAGGTTTAACCGGTGCGGCACTTACTGCCCTAGAAGCGGATATTACCAGTATTATCAACACTTATTCATCAGGCAATTTAACAGCCCTCCAAAACGATCTTAATCAGTCTTTAATAAGCAATGGTGTCAACAAAAACTTTGCTTTTATTAATGAGGGAGAAGTAACAAGCGTATTTAATGAAATCATTACAGCCTATGAATCCGGTTTGGATAACAACTTTTCAGTAGCAGTGCCCCTATCATCTGAGCGAGTAACATTATTATCCTTACAGTATAATAGCCCTTCTTTAATTGGCCCTAATTTAGAAGATGCAATCAACAATGGAGAACGTGCTGAAGCATGGTATGAAATCAGATACGACTCTAACGGTGGCAATAGTGCCTCGCAAGGCATAGCAAATCGTCGTTTTGCAGAATCTGAAACTTTTCAGCTTTATGACGATGAGTCTAATGTCTCGGTTAACGATGCTATACAAGCGCTGCAAATGTATACAGAGCATAAACCTGATATTCTCACTTATGAAATCAGTTACTCAATTCCGGCTAATGGAACACATAATGGCGTTTCAGGAATAGAGAGTATTCAGGGTGAATTAGAAGCTGCAAAAACAACCTTAATTTCACATTACGACTTACCTGCAAACACCTCTTTTGACTTTCTAATTGATTATATTCCGGAAGGAAGTGGTGATCAGGAAGGCACAGAAGATATCGTAGGTGATAACCAAAATAACGTCATTATTGCAGGTGCAGGAAACGATACGATTGAAGGCGGCTTAGGGGCTGATATTCTACTCGGGGAAAGTGGCACGGATACTTTCATCTTTGATAGTTCCACCAGTTTCGGGCAGGACACTATCATCGATAATGGAGGGAATATCCGGATAGATGGTATGAACCTATCGGGGACTCTCACACCGACCACTGACCCAGATATCTGGCAGATGGTGCATGAGGGGAAGATGGTCTATGCGCAGAAGGTTGGCGGTGATTTGGTGTTAGCGGTCAATGATGCGGATCCGGCGACGGCGAGCGATAAGATTACCTTGCAAGATTTCAATTTTCTTGAAGGGAGTTATGGGTTGGAATTTGGGGAAGTTCCTAATCCGACGAGCTGGTCGGAGGGGACGACGACTGCCGTGAGTGGAACTCGTTTTAGTGTTGGGTTGGCTGATGGTAACGATGCAGCATTATGAGTCGGATGGTGATGCGATAGGAAGTAGCACCGTACTGGCAGCTCCAAGCTTTGTTGCCTCAGTTGAACTGCTAAGTAACGGCGAGATTGCCATTCAATCTATCAATTCGGTGAAAAGCTTCTTAAGTGATGGGAGCGCTGGTTCGATCAACACATCATTACCCGCTGCCAATGGCTTTAGAGGAGATATATCTGCTACCAGTGACGGAGGCTTTTGGCATAACTTTAGAATTGGGAATGATCATTATGTTCAGCGCTACGATGCAGATGGAACTCCGCAACTATCCAACAATGTAGAAGTTTTAGAGTGGAACACTAATTCAGCAACGGTTAAAGAAATCACCTCTTTGAATGATGGTGGAATTGCTGTTGCAATGAGCACGTCATCTGGCGGAGTGCAAAATCAATTTATAAAAAGTTATGATGCGTTAGGAAATGAAACAGGAACTTTATTCAATTCATCAGGTTCAACTACTTGGGACAGTATTAACGATATGGTCACGCGTTCAGATGGCTCTGTGGTGGTCGCATATACTAAATTTAGCAATGGTTCAGGTACTTCATCGGATAATTTCAAAGGCTTTTATGTAGATGTACTAGGCGATGGGAATTCGGCTAAACAAATCTTAGGTGCAGGCAATGGTAATCATAATGGAAGCTATCTTGATATTGAGGCACTCGCAGGTAATAAAGTGGCCATTTCTTGGAATCGTGAAGATGGGCATGAAGAAAATGATCCGTTCTTTGGTGATACATTTGTAACTGATAGCACAACGACAAATCTCAAAGTTTTGACAGGAGCTACGAGCCTCAAAACTATTGATACTATTACAGATGGTTTTGCCGCGACTCGATTGGCAACGACCCTAGATGGCGATATTATTTTAGACTATTATAGCGCAGGGCATAAACTCACTGCTTATGAGAGTAATGTGAAGTTAAACTCTGTGGCTGATAACGTTCAAGAAGGCACTGCCGCCGCAGAATCTATCGTAAGTACTTCGCAAGCGGATCTCATCGCTGCGGGTGCCGGTGATGATACAATTGATGGCGGCGAGGGAAATGACTTTATTATTGGTGGTGATGGCTCTGACAGTATTGTCTTTAATGGTAATTACGGCGAAGACACAGTTTCTGGTGGTGAATCTATCATGATTGATGGGGTGGTGTTTGATGGGAGCCAATCTGGCTTTACGCTCAGTCTTGGTAGTTTGCATATTGAAGATGGAAATGGCAATAGCATCTATCTAGCTGACTGGGAACAAAATGGCGACTATGGCATTACTATTCCCAACCAAACCCTAAACGGAACCCTCACAGGCACCTATAGTGAGTCCGTTATTACGAGTTTAGATCTCGGCACACACCAATTCCTCGATTGGAATAATGACGGACAAATGGATATTATTAGTCAATATGGTGTGAGTGGTAATGACCTCGTTTGGATTAATGGTAAGGATATGGTCTCTGCTGTGATTGCCGCCAATACTGATTTTGGAGATTACGAAATAGCTGATTGGGATGGTGATGGGCAGTTGGATATTATTGCCAATGCATCGACTGGTGGATTCGGTTGGTACGATGCAGGCGATGTAAATAGTTACACACAAATCAGCTATAACAGCCTTAGTGAATTTGAAGTAGGCGATATCAATGGCGATGGCAGTTTAGAAATCGTCAGCGATGGTGGAGCCTATGGTGGTGGCGCAGCTATTACTGGTGGCGTTTGGTATAATTCTGCTGGTAGCTTGGCTCGTCTGACTTACAATACACTTGGTGATTTTGAACTTGCCGATACGGATGCAGATGGCTCCGATAATGTGATCTCTAATGAAGGAACTTATGGCTCCGGTGTTGGTATTGGTGGTGTCGTCACTTACGATGCTGCTGGTATCATGACTCGCCATGCTTATGTGAATGAACCTGATTTCCAAATTGGACAATTTGATGCAGATGCAAGTCTTGAACTGGTGAGTAATGAAGGCACCTATACAGGCGGCGCGAATGTCGTTGGCACCGTGCTGATGGAAGGCGCAGGAGTTTTGACTCGCGTAACTTACAACGATTTGGGCGAGCATATCACTCTGGATATCGATGGTGATGGCGTGGATGAAATCGTTTCAGCACAAGCTTTCTATCAGAATGGCAACCCCGATAGCGGTATTAAAATTTACGAAGCCAACGGTACTGCTATCCGCTTTAGCTATGATGATGCTACGTCATTACAAACCACCGATTGGGATGGTGACGGTATTGATGATCTCATTGCCACAGGAGCTGATTTTGGCAGCAGCTACACCCTATTCACCGCAAATGGCGCCGATGATACGCTAATAGGTGGTACCGGTAATGACACCCTAATAGGTGGTCGCGGCGATGATGAACTCACCGGTGGTGCAGGTGATGATACGTTCCAATTTATTGCCGATTTCGACGCTGACACCATCACTGACTTCCAAGCCAGCGCTGACATCTTAAGCTTCACCAATGTAGAAGGCATCAACACTGCACAAGACGTGCTAAGTGCTCTATCCATAAAGACCCCCGCAAAGCTAAGAGGTGCATGGTATTTGGGCGAACCTTGGACATTCCCACACCATCCGGCCAAAACCGAATAGGTATAAGGAAGCTGTTGCGTGCCGAACCATGTTTAGCCGCTTTGCGTATATGGGGGTTAGCGGTCCCCGCACACGGGACTGACCGTGCGTAGGGTGATAGAAACATATTTCGTGGAATGGCGCAACCAAGGGCTCAATATTTCAGTGATTTGCAGAAAAAACTGCGCAACAGAATGAAGCATCCAGCTTAAATCACAATTGTCACAAAACTGTAACAAGCTATTTAGAAGTCTTCCAGCTATACTCTAAGTCTTCTTTTCACTCTCTTTTGTGTATCGCATGATAAATACATGCCCCGCCTAATTATATCTCCTTTTGAGATATTTGAGTGATTATTTTCAACTCTTAAAACCCCAAATTGCAGCAAAATATTTATTTTTCTGATGCTGTTTATACAATATAATTAATTTTGGGGCTGACACCTAATAATATTCTTTGAGCAACTTTTTCAGGTCTGCCAGTAAGTCACTTGGTGTGCCCATATTAAACCTCCACTCACATTCTTTCAAGAACAGATTAAAATGC
>JAQXAR010000060.1 GCA_029252805.1 Rickettsiales bacterium | reverse complement strand
GTAGAACCCGCAATGAAATATTTTATCAACTCTAACTGCTTATTTCTCGATAACTTACAATGCTTTATATACATCAATAACTCCTAACAATTTAAATGTTAGGTGTCAGCCCCAAAAACTGTTGTGGTAAACACTGTGTAAACACGCCTCTTTGTAAACGCTTTATGGGGCTTGGGTAAAGGGTATATCTACTCTCTCTTTTCGGCCTAAAACTAAAGACCGAAGCCGCTTCTATGACTATCGGGGGCTCAGCGTAGTTTGCGCTTGGGTTTGCGACTGAACTATAGCTTAGGAATCTGGTGCTCTATCCAACTGAGCTACGGGACCAGCCATGAGATCTTCATAAAACTGTAACACTTTTAGGTAAAGAGGTTTGGTATATTAAAGTATGAATAAAACACATATCGCATTATTACTTGCTGCAACCGTAGCTTTTTCGGGCTGCCGTCCGATGGCACTTCAAATGATTGATCCTGAAGGGCCTGCTGAATATCAGCTTGGTTGGCAGGATGGTTGTGACACGGGTCTATCAGCGGATAGTGGCTATTTTTATAAAATGATGTATGGCTTCAAGAAGCGTCCTGAGATGGGGGCTAATGACCTGTATAAACAGGGATGGAACGAAGGGTTTACCTATTGTCGCTTTACCTCTGGCGCGCTTAATAGAGAGGGTAGCTGGCAAAAAGGCCCACTAGGTATTCCTTGGTAGGCTCTCTCCCTCCTAAATTTAAATCGGTTCGTTTGGATCATGCGGCGTGAGTTTGCGCAGCGCATAAGAGAGTGAGAATGATTTCGACATACTCACCACAAAGAACAGTAACGGCACCAACGTCAATACTCCCATCAGCATCATTTCCATAAGGCTTAGCTCATTGTCTTCGAGCTGTGAGATAACATTCTGCAAGATGATCGCAAGTAAGAAACTCAGCAAAAACCAGCCAATACCAAAGAAAAGGAAGAGACGACTGCCTTTTTGCAATGTCTCTGAAACAGCACCCACATCTGGCATATTTTGGGTGGCGGTGCTTTCTTGATTCTTTTCGTGCTGCAGCTGTCTTTGTAATTGCTCGCGTTCGGCTATCAAAGCGCGTTCGCGTTGTTCCAATTCATCACGAATACGGTCGAGCTTCTGAATCTCGCTATTCAGATTGGTGCGCTCCACTTGCATGAATTGCGCTTGAATTTCCGCAGAGACATCTTGCGCCTGCGAGAAGTCTGTACTGTTGAGATCGACATGGCTGAGTACTGCATCTTTGAAACTCGCTTGTATGATTTGTGCCCCGTCAAAATTAGCTTTAGTCAGATTTGCTTCGCGGAAAATGGCTTGCGTCAGGTTGCTGTGGTTAAGGTCGGTACTCTCCATCTGCGCGCCACGAAAGTTCGCCAAATTTGCGGTGGAGTGCTGAAGGTTTGTATCTTTCAAATTCGCATCACGGAATATCGTTTCCTGCAAGTTGGCCTGAGTGAAATTACAATCTTCTGCTTGCGCGGCGCTGAAATCAGCGTTCTGTGCTTGCGCGGCGCTGAAAGCGGAATAATTTACGTTAGCTTGGGTGAAGTTAGCACTGTTTATCGTTGCCGCCGTGAAGTCGGAGCCCTCTAACTGGCAATCGCCGAAATCCGCTTCGGATAATTGTGCTTGGGTGAATTTGCACCGTGCGAGATTAAGCCCGCGGAATGAAGCACCGCTCAAGCGTTGGTGGCTTAAATCCATCCCTGCGAGATTATTTTCTTCTCTAAAGACCGCGCGCCGGCCTTGCGCCCCATTACTATCCAACCATTGTTGATGTTCAGTAAGGAGTGTTTGCAGGCTATCATCGGCGCCAGCAGGGGGAGGGGTTTTGATACCCGCTAATTCGCCCGGGCTTAGGGAAGGAAGGGTGAAACCTGCTGCTTCGCCCGTGGCCGATGAAACCTCTTGATCCAGTGTATCAAGCACGTCTGCTGTAATCGTGGGTTCCTCTGCGATAGGGTCAATATCAAGCTCGGCAAGGAGATCGTCATCATCTTCGTCGTCGAAAATACCTTGAATGTTGCTATGCAGCGTAGGATCTGCGATGACCGGTGCTTCAACGATGGGTGTTTCAGCAATAGGAGCCGGTTGCGTTGCTGGAGCTTCCATAACAGGTTCTGGTGCGATGGCAATTTCTACAGCAGGAGTAGGTTCAGGTGCTGACGTCTCTACAGCAGGCGAGGGTTCGGATGTTAACGCTTCTACAACAGGTGCAGGTGTTTCGACGGCAACAGGTTGTTCATTCCACAAGTTATCTGAGTTTGCGGCGGGCTCTTGTGGCGTTGCTGGAGCCTCTATAATAGGTGCCGAACCTTGTATAATAGGGTGAGAGCTAACCTCTGTAACAGGTCCTTCTTTTGTGGCGATAGGCTCGATGGATGGCTCGGAGGTAATGGGCTGAAGGGGGGGCGTTATAGTAGGTTCGATAACGGGTTCTGCCATCGTAGGAACCGCCTCTAGCACGGCAGGTTCGGACCGTTCTGTGACCGCCGCCACCTCTGTCTCTAGAGTTTGAGGTATGTCCCGATGCCAGTCACGATAGCTATCCAAGTCAACCGGTTCCTCTAGCCGACGGAACCGAGTATTACCAATTTCGCGAACCGTTTCCTCTTCGGGTGCATCTGCTTCTGTAGGTGGTGTCTCAGCCAAAACTGTTTCGGTAGTGGGAGCAGGTTCGGGCACGGGAGCGGCCTCTGCTGCTGGAATGGCCTCAATAGCGGTTGCTTCGAAAGGTTTGATTAGCTGGTCACTCGCGGGTAAATTCCCTTCGGAACTTGGTGTTGCGACAGGAATTTTCGGTGCTTCAGGGGCGGTCGAAACGACAGGAGTTACCGGTGCTTCGGGTGCTGCCGGTGTTGCTGCAAGTACGGGTGCATCTGGACGATGTGCTTCATCGCTCCAAAAATCCATGGTAGGTTCATTGGGGTTCGTGTCCGTCGCCTGCGTTTGAGGGGCTTTGGCTTGACCTTGTTTACCGAACAAAGAATCACTCATTTTAGTATCCTGCAATTTATATCGAATCTTACCATTTTTATTACTTGGATATTCATGATACAGCAAGTTTTGATGCAAGTTCTAAGACAATCTTTGAACCTTTTATTCCCGCCACAGTGCGGGTTGTGTCGTGAAATGGTGGGCGAAAATGGCGGCGTCTGCAGCGATTGTTGGCAAAAGCTCAATTTTATTTCTGCGCCCTTTTGTAGCCATTGTGGTTATCCGCATGAATTTGATATGGGGCAGGGCGCGCAATGTGCCGCCTGTATGGAAACAACGCCAGAATATCATGGGCATCGTTCCGTGCTGCATTTCGATGATGCTAGCAAACGCCTCATTCACGATTTGAAATATTACGATAAGCCGCTCATGTTGGATACGTTCGCGCGTTGGATGGCACAGGCGTCGCCCGAGTGGATTGACTTAGATGAGGCGCTTTTAGTGCCGGTTCCCATCCACCGTTGGCGCTTGCTGAAACGCAAATATAATCAATCGGCTTTATTGGCAAAACGCTTGGCCTCGCTGCAAGAAATGCACGTAGGATATAACATTCTGACGCGTATTAAGAACAATCCACCCCAAGCTAGTTTGCCCCGTAAAGAGCGTCTTAAAAATTTAAGCGGTGCCTTTGCAGTGAATCCCAAAAAGCGCGAAGCAATCAAGGGCCGCACCATTATTCTGATCGATGATGTGATGACCACCGGCGCAACCATCAATGCCTGCGCAAAGCAGCTCAAAAAAGCAGGGTCTGGCCGTGTTTATTGCCTAACACTTGCCCGCACGGTTCTCGATTAGAAATCCCGCTTGCATCACCTAACGGATGCTTTAGAACTCCGCCTCTTATGAGTCTGACCATCCGACAAGCCTGCGCCGAAGATGCGCCATTAATTTATCAATTTATTTGTGATCCGGCGGAGTAACTATGAGCTATCAATGCACCAAATTAGAGAATGGCTTGCGTATCGCGAGCGAGCATTTACCCAGCGTGGAAAGCGCGACGATTTGTTTCTCCTTTAATGCCGGTGCTCGCCAAGAAACAGATTCGCAGCACGGCCTAGCGCACCTATTGGAACATATGGCCTTTAAGGGCACACAGCGTCGCAATGCCCGCCAAATTGCAGAAGCGTTTGATGATATTGGGGGTTCGGTCAATGCTTATACCAGCATGGAAAAGACGGTCTATTATGCGCGGGTGCTGAAAGAGCATTTGCCGGTAGCGGTCGATGTGTTAGCTGATATTTTGCGCAACTCAACCTTCACGGATGAAGAGCTCAAGCGCGAGCAAGAAGTGATCGTGCAAGAAATCGGCATGCATCACGATTCGCCGGAAGATTTAGTCTTCGATAATCTGCATGAGGTGGCTTATGGCAAGCACGCGCTCGGCAAATCGATTCTCGGGACTGCCGAAACCGTACGCCGTTTCACCGCCGATGATCTACGCGAATTTATTGCTAGCCATTACCATGCACCGACCTGCGTGATTTCTGCCGCGGGCAATTTGCAACATGATGCTCTCGTCAGCCTAATGCAGGAGCATTTTAGCGATATTACACAAGCGCAAGCGCAGCCCCTGCAAAAGCCTAAATTCCAAACCGGCGAAAATAATGTCGTGCGCGATGAGCTAGAGCAAATGCAGGTGATGATGGCTTTCAAAGGCATCACCCCTCACGATGAATCTTACTATGCGACGCAACTACTTTCGACGCTTTTCGGTGGGGGTATGTCCTCTCGCCTCTTCCAAGAAGTGCGCGAGAAACGCGGCCTCGCCTATAGCGTTGCCTCCTTCCTCACTGGCTATCAAGATGGGGGAATGTTTGGTATTTACGCCGCCACGGGTGCCGAGAAAAAAGACGAGCTCATTAATGTGCTAAAGCAAGAAACTGCCAAGCTACTCGATGGTGTGAGCGATGAAGAACTTACTCGCGCGAAGAATCAGCAAAAAGCAGGGTTGCTTATGCGCCGTGAGAGCGTCACCGCCGTCGCCGAATGGATTGGCCGCCATCTACAAGATTATGACGAATACCGTACCGGAAAAGACCTAACCGCGTATATTGATGCCGTGACAAAAGCAGATGTTATAAAAGCCGCTGCTCATATTTTTGAAAAACCCGAAATAGCCCTCGCAACCCTCGGACCTAAAGCAGTATAACGCTTTTAGCGCCTTAGCCTCGACTCTCAAAGTCAATGCGTGGGTCGACCATGACATAGGCCATATCGCCGATCAGTTTGAAGATGAGGCTGAGTAGGGTGAACACGAATAGCGTTCCAAACACGACCGGGTAATCACGGCTAATGGCGGCTTCAAAACCGAGTAACCCCAATCCATCGAGTGAGAAGATCACTTCAATCAGCAGCGATCCGGTAAACAGGATGCTGAGGATCGCGCCGGGAAAACCAGCAATCACAATTAGCATCGCATTACGAAAAACATGGCCCGTGAGTACTTGCCTCTCGCTTAAGCCTTTGGCGCGTGCGGTCAGCACATATTGTTTGCCAATTTCATCCATAAACGAATTTTTGGTTAGCATCGTCAGGCTCGCAAAACCCGAGATCACCATCGCGGTGACGGGCAGGGCGATGTGCCAGAAATAATCCGCGATCTTAGCCGGCCAACTCATAGCGTCCCACCCTTCGGAGACCAGCCCGCGTAAGGGGAATATTTGCCAATATTGCCCGCCCGAAAACAGGATGATCAGTAAAATCGCGAACAGGAAAGACGGAATCGCATAGCCGACCACAATCAGGCTGGAGGTCCAGATATCAAAGGCGCTGCCATCGCGCACTGCCTTGGCGATACCGAGCGGAATGGAAATGAGATAAACCAGCAGCGTCGTCCATAGTCCAAGCGAAATTGAGACGGGCATTTTCTCTAAAATCAAATCCAGCACCGGCACATCGCGGTAGGAACTATCGCCAAAATCGAGCGTTACATAATCGCCGAGCATCTGCCAGAAGCGTGTCAAAGCGGGCTTGTCGAAGCCATATTGTTTCTCGAGTTCCTTGATGAAATCAGGGTCTAACCCTTGCGCGCCGCGATAGGCTGAATCGGCGGCTCGGGTTTGCAATTTCCCCATCGCCGCTTGCTGGCCCGCCATGCCTAAATCTCCGCCCGCGCCACCGCCGCCAATACGGCTAGCTGCACCGGTTGCCGTGCCTTTAATTTTGGCGATCGCTTGCTCTACCGGCCCGCCCGGCGCCGCCTGAATAATCGCAAAATTAAGCACCATAATCCCAAATAAAGTCGGAATAATCAGCAGTAAACGGCGAAGGATATAAGCGTGCATGGAAGGCAGAGTACACGGAGTGTTTCCACTTGTCATCAAACTGAAATATTATTTTGTTTAATGGGAGCTCAATTTTGATTCTTAACCTCTAAAGAACTACAAGGCCGTGCCTCTTTACATTCTATTTTTTCCTCGTTGGGAGATGTTTAAACATTTAAAAAAATAGATTCAAAGAGGTACAGCCTTTTTCTTTAGAAAAAAACCCATAGCGATATGAAAAATTTCAAAATCAGTAATTTTGTACTATGTTTAGTTTTCGTGGCTTTTGCTTCATGCAAAAAAAATGAAATAGAAAAACAATGCTTTCCTAATTTCGAAAATAATATTTCTATTTCGACCCCAATTGATTTTAGCAAATTTGCTGAAATGACAATAATCTGGGAAGACGAAACATCCGAGAATGTTATTGGAAGCTTTTTTGAACTTGATTCAATTTATTCAGGCTCTGAAGCTTCAGCATCATTGTGGATGTGGAGTGTGGACAGAAAAATCTGGATTCAATCATTAATCCGTAAATGCCCTCAAGATGGCTATGCGGATAGCGAAAGCGAAGTTTTATTCACTTTAGATGGTGGAGTCTTTTCGGCTTATGTCGAGGAGCAAGTAGACGAAGCAAATAGTACGTCGACTAAGACAGAGTACTACTTTATGGAGTCGGTGACTCAAACCGGCGAATTTAAGCCTCTTAGTGAATTTTTGGAAAATGACATGACGTTATTTCATGCCATTGCTGGAAAACTTATTTTTTGGCCACAGGTTTGGAGCGCCATCAGATACGATGGCACTATCATAAGTGCTTTGCCGAGCTCAAACCTACAAGTAGGAAATGAAAATTTCCTAGATTTTAGGATCGAATCTGCTACGGCTTGGGGCGTCCCAAGTCTTAGGATTGGGATAGGGAATGTTATCAATACGTATAATTTTACGGTAAGTCCCGTAAACGATTATATTCATTTGGTAACCATTACTATCAAGTACGATGGTGTAATGGTTGTTCAATTTGATGCTTATAGCGATATAGAGGGTAACAACCTCACGCTTAGTACCAAAAATAAATAAAAGTCCTCCCAACGGGGCTTTTTTTTTGCCTAAATTTTGACTTAGTGATGCAAAAACTGTCGCTTGACTTACCCGCTCAGATTGTGTTTATTGGCCCTAGAGTGTCTAATTTAGATACTTCGGGGATTCAAGACTCCAACACAAAGCGGTTGTGTGACAGCAATCGTTAACTACACTGTCTCCTCGTTCCTAGGGTCGGGGTGGTGGCGTTATATCATAGGTTTCGACCGAAGGCGTCGCGGCCAACTTTGTGTGGTTTTTTGAACACCCCGGCTACCAGTGGGAAACTCCCTGCTGGCAGCCGCTCGCTTAAAGTCGGGAGGATCGGGGAATAGAAGACCATGGTTAGGCAATCTGGGAATACTCGTTCGAATGTTGTAAATAAGGTGAAGCCTCCCGGCGTTTGTGAGGTGCTATCATGTGCAAGAGATAAAAATCAGAATCGCCCCCTTCCGGCTCCGCCAAAAGGGCGTTATTCTGTAAATATAGGCTCAAGAAATTGTGAGTGCAGGCTTGCCCCTTCGCCGCAATTGTCACAGAGTGCCTTTTGGGGCGTGGGCTATTTTTGGTTATAGCTTTCGACATTGACCAAACCGCGGATGATGAAGTCTTTGGCTTTTTCGACTTGGTCTACGGTGTCTTTGGTGATGAGCTTGCGGTTATGGATATCGACGGCATAATCCATCGCGCCTTCGCGGATACCAAAATATTCAACACCGGACTTCCACGTGTTGAGGTTATTTTGCTTCATGGCATTATAGACCGCTTTATCGACGCGCTTGAGCAGTGAGGTCAGCATCGAGCCGGGGAAATTATCATTTTGGTTAATATCCACGCCAATCGCATAAACATGCGGATAGTGCGCGGCAGTTTGCTGCGCGCCCAGCGAGCTTCCGCCAGCGGCTGCGAAAATAATATCCGCGCCATTATTAATTTGTTCTTGCGCTAATTTCGCGGCCATTTCGGGATTGCTGAATGCTTCCTCGGTCTTGCCGATCATATGCCGCTGAATTTTAATGTCTGAACGCACATATTCCGCGCCCTGTTTGTAACCGTAAGCAAAGTTGCGAATTACCGGTGCATCCATGCCGCCGATAAAGCCAATCATGCCGGTTTTGCTGTGTAAAGCGGCAATCATGCCAACCAGAAAACCGCCTTCATTATCGCGAAATACGACTGATTGGACGTTTTTGAAAACGGGAGGGATCATGCCATCGATCACCGAGAAATGCGTGTTTGGGTATTTATCCGCTAAGCCTGTTACGGCAGAAACATTTTGGAACCCAAGGCCAATGACCAGCTTTTTGCCACTACGGGCATAACGCTCAAATACTTTCGCGCGCTCTTCACCTTCTTTTAACGTATGTTCGATATAAGTAATGCCAAGTTCATTACGCGCACGTTCGGCCCCTTTGCGAGCCATATCGATGAATGCCTTATCGGTCTTCTGACCGCTATTATCATAGATAAGCACGATAGGGTTTTCAGTTTGCGCAAAAGCAGGTAAACTAAATAATATGAAAATGAATACACAGAATAAGCGAGTCATGAGCATGACTATACATCAGGAACGGTTGGAAGCCATCCGAAAAAATCTACGTCGAGAGGGAGCGGATGGATTTATTTTGTCCAATGGTGACGAATTCTTCAGTGAATATACGCCGGAACATGAAAAGCGCCTCGAATGGTTGACCGGTTTCACCGGTTCTGCCGGTACGGTGATTGTGCTCGATCATAAACAACCTGAGCGCTCTGCCTTTTTTACCGATGGCCGCTACACGCTGCAAGCCAAACAAGAAATTGATGAATCGCTTTACGAAATTTACAATAGTTCTGAGATCAGCCCCATTGAATGGCTGAAGAAAAATGCGGCGGGCGATAGTATCGCATTTGACCCATGGCTCGTGTCGATCGCACAAATACGCCAATGGAAAGAACAAGCCCGTAACCTACTTTGGGTCACAACCAAATCAAATCCTGTCGATGAATTATGGCATGATCGCCCGGCACCCACTCAAGCACCTGCCTTTGAGTACCCGCTAGAATATGCGGGCCAATCGACTGCAGAGAAAGTTATTATCATTGCAGAAAAGCTCATAGAGAATGGTGCTGAGGCAGTACTTTTAACACAACCGGAGTCGGTTAATTGGCTTCTTAATATTCGTGGTAATGACATTGAGAATACCCCTCTATTGCTCTGCCGTGCGATTGTCTCTGATGCAGGAAAGGTGGCGCTCTATGCCGATGAAAAGCGCCTTCCACCGCTGCCCGATAATGTAAAAATCTATCCGGCAGACGTGCTGCGCAAACATCTTAAACGCTGGAATATGGGAGTGGTGTGGATACAGCCTTCCGTGACTCCGGTTCGACTCTACCGTGCGCTCAAAGCTGCCGGAGCTCGCTTTATCCAGCAGCAAGATCCTTGCACCACGCCCAAAGCCATTAAAAATGAAACGGAACTCAAAAATATCCGTGAAACTCATCTGAAAGATGGACTGGCGCTGACTAAGTTTTTGCACTGGCTTGATACTCAAGACACACTCCCAACGGAAATGACCGCAAGTGATCAGCTAGAAGCATTCCGTAAAGAATCGCCTGATTTTCGTGAGCCGAGCTTCCCGACCATCTCAGGCTTTGGCCCTAACGGCGCGATTGTACATTACTGTGCAGAAGAGGATAGCTGCCTCACTTTCCAAAAAGATAACCTTTATCTTGTGGATTCAGGGGGGCAATATTTGGGTGGCACAACAGATGTGACACGTACCGTCGCGATCGGCACACCCGCCCAAGAAATGTGCGAAAATTATACTCGCGTCTTGCAAGGGCATATTGCTATCTGCAGCGCGATTTTCCCTAAAGGCACCAATGGTAATCAACTCGATTCTCTCGCACGGGACCCGCTGTGGAAAGTTGGCCTCGATTATGATCATGGCACAAGCCACGGTGTTGGCTGCTATATGGGCGTGCATGAAGGCCCGCAAGGTATCAGCAAACGCTCCAATGGAGTTGCGCTACAAGCGGGCATGGTTATGTCGAATGAGCCAGGTTATTATAAAACAGGTGAATATGGTATTCGTATTGAGAATCTCGTCGAAGTGGTTGCTTCAGAAGCGGAGGGATTTCTCACCTTTGTCAATCTCACCTGCGCCCCGCTTGATAAACGTCTTGTCGTTCACGCAATGTTGACCGAAACGGAGATCAAGTGGTGGAATGACTATCACCAATGGGTATGGGACGAATTAAGCGGTAAGCTAGATGGCGTGGCCAAAGAGTGGCTTAAACAGGCTTGTGAAGCTCTGTAAACATTCTTTTTAGCCGCCTAAGAAAGCCGTTAAACGTGCTTCGGCAAAGTCTAAATACCATAAAAGCATTCCGCTTAAGGTTGTCATCAGCACCCAAAAACTGATTTGAATCTGGAGTGGAATAATCACAAAGAATACCTGCATATTCGGCATGAGGCGTGCCAATATGCCTGCCGCAAGATAGAATATCAAACCCATCGCAATAAGGGGCGATGCCAATTTCACAGCGATATTAAAGACATCGGAAACAAGCCGCGTAATCGTGTCTGCTATATCGCCTAAAGGAAGCATCTCCCCTGGCACAAAGAGTGTGTAGCTATCGACCAGCCCTTGCAACATCAAGTGATGCAGATTGGTCGTAAAGATCAAAACGACCGCTATCATACTCAAGAAATTACCAATAACGGAACCCTGTGTAGCCTGTGAGACATCAAACATGGTCGCCGCGGCGAGCGAGGATTGATACGAAATAATCACACCGACCGTATGCATGATCGCGATGAGATAACGCGCTAAGAATCCGAAGAATATACCGATCACCATTTCTCCGGCAATCATTGCAGTCAGCGCGAGGGGTGAATCCGGAATTCGCGGCAACCCCTCTTGCAAGACCGGAGTGAGTACAAGCGCAATCAGCAGCGCAAAGGGCAAACGAATCCGGGGGGAAACATAGGTTTCTCCGACCCCTGGTAATAGCATGATACCCGAACCAATACGCACAAAGATGAGCAGAAAGGCGAAGAGCTCAGCAACGATAAAAGATTCTATCGTCACGGGCGTTACTGCTTTAACTGGCGGTCATAGGTTCCGATTTCCGTCATCCGAATAAACATACGATCCGTAAACGCATCCAGCGTCGTCAGCATGAAAGGTAGAAATATCATCAAGCCAAGGAACACGGCGATGATCTTTGGGACAAACGTGAGCGTCATTTCCTGAATTTGCGTCAAGGCCTGGAATAAAGCGATAATCAAGCCGACTCCCATCGCGATCATCATGACGGGCGCCCCTGCAGTCAGCAAAACCCATAAGGCATCCTTGGCAATATCAATCACTTCTATTTCGGTCATAAAATGAGTGTAGCGGAAATCAAAGATTGCAGCAATAAAGGAGATAAGCGGCTAATTAATCTTTAAAACGCCTCGCACCTTGAGCGACGATCTGGTCAATCACGCCTTCTTGACCGATGGCTTTGAAAATCTCTGTTGCATCTAAGGTAAACATATCGCGCTTCGCTATCTTACCCGGCAGCTCGTTTAGAGACCAACTACTTGCTTTAGCAATGTTTAGAAAACCATGTTCCGAAAAGGATACTTGATTATATTTCTTGCGCTGCAAGGGTTCTTGCTCATGCTCTGCGTTGAAGTAATGCTTATTCAATATCTTCCGAGGAATAATGAATATAGGTTTCCCGTCATTCGTATGAATACCAATCAATCCAGTTTTTGCGGCTTCAAAAATAATGCGTGCATACTCTTTATTAATCGGCTTTGCCATAAACGGATTCGACCTTTTCTATATTCCTAAAGAAACAGTTATTGCAAAGAATAATTAAATTTTTCTTAAATTTAGAAATATGCTTGTAGTGGCTTCACTTTTAAGCCACCTTTTTGTTGGGCAGCTTCGATCGCCTCAACCAATGCAAAGGAACCTGAAACCGTCGTACTGTAAGGAATCTTGCGCATCAGTGCGGTGCGGCGGATGCTGAAACTATCTTTGATCGATTGCGCACCTTCCGTCGTATTAAGCACTAAGTTGATCTCATCATTGATCATGCGATCGACAATATGCGGACGCCCTTGCAGCACTTTATTCACTTGTTGCACTTGCGTCAGGCCATATTCTTGTAAGAACTTCGCCGTACCGTCAGTCGCCACGACATCAAAACCCAGAACCATCAGTTTTTCAACAGCGGGAGCAATCGCCTGCTTGTCCGATTCTCTGACCGAAACAAATACGGTCCCTTCAAGTGGTAAGGGAAGGTTTGCGGCCAAATGCGCTTTCGCACGAGCCTCGGCAAATGTCATGTCCAAGCCCATTGTCTCGCCGGTTGAGCGCATTTCAGGGCCCAAAATCACATCCACACCCGGGAAACGGGCGAAGGGGAATACGGCTTCTTTCACCGCTGAATGTTTGAGGTTCTTAAGCACATCATCCGATGTATCAAGGCCGAAATCAGAAAGGCGTTCGCCCACCATTAAGCGTGACGCAATTTTCGCGACCGGCACACCCGTCGCTTTTGCGATGAAGGGTACAGTACGGCTAGCACGCGGGTTCACTTCGAGAATGTAAATTTCACCATCTTGAATAGCGAACTGAATATTCATCAAACCAATCACATTAAGGGCTTTGGCTAATGCAAAGGTTTGTTCACGAACTTCTTGAAGAATTTCATCACTCAAACTATGTGGCGGCAATGAGCAGGTGGAATCGCCCGAGTGGATCCCAGCTTCTTCAATATGCTCCAAAATACCGGCAATATAAACGCTCTTGCCATCGCAAAGCGCATCAACATCAAGTTCAATCGCGTTATTAAGGTAGGTATCTAACAGGATTGGACCTTCGCCAAACATGCCAGCGATGCTAATTACATATTCCTTAAGTGCTTCTGGCGTATGAATTATTTGCATCGCACGGCCACCTAGTACGTAAGAAGGGCGAACCACGAGTGGGTAACCAAGTACTGCCGCTTGCTCCAATGCTTCTTCATGGTTATGGCAAATTTGGTTTGGCGGTTGGCGTAAACCAATCGAGAAGAGGAGTTTCTGGAAACGTTCGCGATCTTCTGCCAAGTCGATAGAGTCTTGCGACGTTCCGATAATTGGAATCCCCTCGCGCTCTAATGCGCCGGCAAGTTTGAGTGGAGTCTGCCCACCGAACTGCACGATCACGCCTTGCAGATAACCTTTTTTCTGCTCGCCTTTAATGACTTCAATCACATCTTCTTCTGTCAGTGGCTCAAAATAGAGTCGGTCAGACGTATCATAATCGGTCGAAACGGTTTCAGGATTACAGTTGATCATGATGGTTTCGATACCCACTTCGCGCAGGGCGTAAGCGGCATGGACGCAGCAATAATCGAACTCAATACCCTGGCCGATACGGTTCGGGCCACCGCCCAGAATCACAACCTTATTTTTGTCTGAAACATCCGCTTCATTTTCAGCGGGTGTCACACCGTCGCCTTCATAAGTGGAATACATATAAGGGGTAAGTGCTTCAAATTCCGCCGCACATGTGTCGATACGTTTATAAACCGGATGCACTCCGAGTTTGTGACGCAAGGCCGTTACTTCGGGTGTAATTTTGCCCGCAAGACCTGCAAGTTGTTCGTCAGAGAAACCGAGTTTCTTCAGCTCGATTAGCTTCGTTGCATTAAGTGGGAAACCATCTTGTTTGACTTGTTTCTCTGCGTCGGTAATACGCAGCATTTGACGTAAGAACCACGGGTCAATCTTGGTAATACTATGCGCTTCTTCGACACTCATGCCGAGGCGAAGTGCTTGTCCTACTTGCAATAAACGTTCTGGCGTTGGCTTGGCAATCGCTTCGCGGAACGCATCAAGTGGTTCGGCGTCAATATCCGCATCGAGCTTCACTTCATCCATGCCATGTAGGCCAGTCTCGAGCGAGCGATAGGCTTTTTGCAGAGATTCTGGGAAGTTACGGCCAATGGCCATGGCTTCGCCCACTGAATGCATCGCTGTGTTTAGAATAGGGGATGCGCCAGCGAATTTCTCAAATGCAAAGCGGGGAATCTTTGTGACGACATAATCAATCGTTGGCTCAAATGCTGCGGGAGTCGCTTGTGTAATATCGTTGGTAATTTCATCGAGGTGATAGCCCACTGCTAATTTCGCCGCAACTTTCGCAATCGGGAAACCGGTTGCTTTAGAAGCGAGTGCAGACGAGCGCGATACGCGTGGGTTCATCTCAATTACGACCATGCGGCCATCTTCTGGATTGATCGCGAATTGAACATTTGAACCGCCGGTTTCAACGCCAATTTCGCGCAAGACTGCCAAGCTGGCATTACGCATAATTTGATATTCTTTATCCGTGAGCGTCAGTGCAGGTGCAACAGTGATAGAATCCCCCGTATGCACGCCCATTGGATCAATATTCTCGATTGAGCAAATGATGATGCAGTTATCCGCGCTGTCGCGAACCACTTCCATTTCATATTCCTTCCAACCGAGAACCGATTCATCAATCAGCACTTCTGTAGTAGGCGAAGCGTCGAGACCGCTGGCCACAATCGCATCATATTCTTCTTTATTATAGGCGATACCGCCGCCCGTGCCGCCCATAGTGAAGCTTGGACGAATAACCGCTGGCAAGCCAATATGTTCTAAATGCTGTTGCGCTTCTTCCACGGAATGTACGACCGCGTGACGCGGGGTTTCAAGGTCAATTACTTCCATCGCTTGGTTGAAGCGCTGGCGGTTTTCTGCCTTATCAATTGCGTCGAGTTTTGCACCGATAAGTTCAACGCCATATTTTTCCAATACGCCGCTCTCAGCCAATTCTTTGGCACAGTTAAGCGCAGTTTGGCCACCCATGGTCGGCAATAGAGCATCAGGTCTTTCTGCTGCGATCACTTTTTCCACCATTTCGGCGCTGATCGGCTCGATATAGGTCGCATCGGCCATTTCAGGATCGGTCATGATCGTCGCTGGGTTGGAATTCACCAAAATTACGCGATAGCCTTCTTCGCGCAATGTCTTGATTGCCTGAGTCCCGGAATAATCAAATTCACAAGCCTGACCGATTACAATCGGTCCCGCTCCAATAACAAGGATGGATTTTATATCGTCGCGTTTAGGCATGTTTTCTCATCAATTTTGTAAATTCATCGAATAGGTAGCGTGAGTCATGGGGGCCCGGAGAAGATTCTGGGTGGTACTGCACACTAAAGACAGGTTTGGTTTTATGGGCGAGGCCTTCAATCGTGCCATCAAATAGCGAGCGATGTGTCACTTTCACATCTTTGGGCAAGCTGCCCGGCTTCACCACAAAACCGTGATTCTGGCTGGTAATTTCGATCAGGCCATTTCCCAAATTCTTGACCGGGTGGTTCGCCCCGCGATGACCTTGATGCATTTTCTCTGTCTCTGCACCCAGCGCAAGAGCGAGTAACTGATGGCCGAGGCAAATACCGAAGATCGGCAGGCCTTCTTCGATCAACCCCTGCAATACAGGAATCGCCATTTCACCGGTCGCCGACGGGTCCGCCGGGCCGTTCGAAAGGAAAATACCATCGGGCTTAAGTGCCATAATATCTGCGGCTTTATGGCTAGATGGAACAACCGTCACCCGGCATCCCGCTTCCACCAATGAGCGCGCGATATTGAGCTTTTGCCCGTAATCAATTGCCACTACATGCAGGCCATTCTCATTTGCTGCATCGTGGTAGCCTTCGCCAAGCTTCCAACTTGCTTGCTTCCATGGCATTGCGCTATCGAGGCTGACTTCGCTAGCCAAATCCATTCCGACGAGAGACGGATGATCCGCGAGCTTGGCTTGCATCTCTTCCAGCGGGAATTCTGCACCTGCTTCGCCATACCAAATCAGCACATTTTGTGCGCCTTTATGGCGAATATGGCGAGTCAATGCACGCGTATCAATTCCGGCGATCCCTATCATTTCATGACGTTTCAGCCACAAGGTAAATGGCTCTTCGTTCCGGAAGTTAGAAGGCTCGCTCGGTTTTTCACGTAAAATTAGACCCCGACACGCAGGTTCAGTAGATTCATTATCTTCCGGCGTGGTACCGGTATTACCGATATGTGGCATGGTAAAGGTGACGATCTGCCCTGCATAGGAAAGGTCGGTTAGCACTTCTTGGTAGCCGGTCATGCCTGTATTGAAACAAACTTCACCAACCACTGATCCGTGGGCACCTATACCATATCCAAAAAACAGGGAGCCGTCGCCGAGTAGAAGTGCGGCAGTGCATGTCGCTGGCATTTGACGTTTCGTCATTGTGACTCCGTAATTTTCGGGAAACTATGCTAAGCAAAGGCAGCGGTCAAGCAGGTTTGATGTAAATTTTTCATAGCCTCTTGTTACGCGGCAGGTTAACAATGATTCCATGAGTGATTTTAAACATATTGCCGTGCTCTATGGCGGCTGGTCAGCGGAGCGTGATGTCTCGCTAAGTTCAGGAGAGGCAGTGGCAAAAGCATTGGCCGAAACCGGCTATCAAGTGAGCCTTGTCGATGCGACGGAGAATCTCGCGGCAGATCTCTTAAAGTTAAAACCGGATGCGGTGTTCAACGCCTTACATGGCCGTTGGGGTGAAGATGGTTGTGTGCAAGGGTTGCTCGAAATGCTGCGTATTCCTTATACGCATTCAGGCGTGTTAGCTTCTGCTGCTGCTATGCATAAACCGACGGCGAAAGAAATCTTTGAAGGTCACGGTTTGCAATGTCCAACCGGCGGCACTTACACTAAAGAGAAAATCATCGCCGGCGAACCGATGCCGCGACCTTTCGTTGTAAAGCCAATCAATGAAGGCTCTAGCGTCGGTGTTGAAATTTGCTTTCCCGGGGATAATAAGCATTACACGGCAGAGAATTGGCCTTTTGGCGATGAAGTGCTAATTGAACCTTATATTCCCGGTCGTGAGATTCAGGTTGCTGTGCTGGATGGCGAAGCTCTCGGCGCGATTGAGATATGCCCGAATGCGAGCTTTTATGATTACGAAGCAAAATACACGGATGGCAAGGCAGAACATTTGATGCCAGCTCCTATTGAGCCTGAAGCTTACGCTGAAGTGTGTGATCTCGCGCAGCAGGCGCATAAGGCGTTGGGGTGTCGCGGTCTCACCCGTAGTGATTTTCGATATAATGATACCGATAATAAGACGTATGAAGCTGGGCAAAGCAGATTTTATCTGTTAGAAATAAATACACAGCCGGGTATGACTCCTTTGTCGCTTTCGCCAGAAATTGCCGCCCATGGTGGGATTAGCTTTACCGATCTAGTGGAGCATTTGGTGCAAAGTGCAACGCTGGATAATGTTGAAGCTGTAGAGAATAATAATAAAAAACAAGATGCCGATCATGGGGAAAAAGAAACCATCCACGCGGGCGGGGCAGTATAAACAAGCCTCTCGTCAACGTGCCAGTCGCAAGCGCCGCAAGGAATTAAGCCGCAGCGCGAAGTTCGTCGCCTATGGCAGCGCTGGATGTATGGTTCTTATCGTCCTCGGTTGGATCTTTATGAGTGGCACTGCCGCAATGTGGAAAAATGAAATCACCACGGCTTTTTACGAGCAAACAGGCGATGCGGGATTTGAACTCACTAACGTTTACCTTTCTGGTCATGATCGTTTGAGCAAACAAGCGATCTTGCACCATAGCCAACTGGCTTACGGGCAGCCGATTCTTGATATCTCATTGCCGAAATTGCAAGAACGGCTCGAATCATTACCGCAAATTCGCCGCGTCCAAATCGTGCGCCAGCTGCCAAATGACTTGCATATTCATGTCCAAGAACGCTATCCTATCGCGCTTTGGCAAGAAGGCGAATCTCTGCATCTCATCGATGATGAAGGCGTGTTAATGGGTAGTGGCGATCCGATTAAACATAACCATTTGCCATTGCTTGTTGGCTCCAAAGCACCGATGAATTTGAATAAGCTCATGGTGCTGCTCGACAAGACGCCCGGCTTAAAAGAGCAATTTGATTCAGCTGTTTTTGTGGGAAACCGTCGCTGGAACCTCTGGCTTACAAGCGGTATTGAAATTAAACTTCCAGAAGAAAATACCGATGCCGCTTTAGCGCAACTTGAAACGCTCCATAGTGCCAAACCGCTTAAAGGCACGGACATTAGCAGTATCGACCTGCGCGTGCCGGAGCGCATGTTTATTCGCCCTAAAATTAAACTCGTCCAACAGGCTGCCCAGCAATTATGAACATGTCGAATCGGTTAGTGCGCGGCGGTCAGGTCGCCGTGTTGGATATTGGCAGTAATAAAAGCGTTTGCTTTATTGCGGATATGTCGCCTGAAGGTAAAATCGAGATTGAGGGCGTGGGTCACATGCTTTCTAAGGGGTTGCGCGGCGGTATCATTACGGATGCAGCGGAGGTGGAAACCTCGATCGTCACTGCAGTCCACACAGCAGAAGAAATGGCCGGCGTTCAGGTTGAAAAAGTATTTGTAGGTCTCACCTTACCGCAAATCCGCTCGCGCCATTTTGCGATTGATTTGGATTTAGGTAGAGAACCTATCTCTGAACGCGATCTACAAGACCTCCTTGGTGAAGCCGCCAATATTGTGCCAGAAGGCGAAACCATCCTGCATATTATGCCATTCCGTTTTGATCTGGATGGGCAAAAAGCCATACGCAATCCGCGCGGCATGGTCGGCGAGAAACTAACGGCCAGCTTATTGCTCGTGACGGTGCCGGATAATCTATTACGAAACCTCACCCACTGCCTTGGCCGCTGCCATTTAGAAGTGGAAGGCTTTGTCGCCAGCGCTTACGCTTCCGCCCTTGCGTGCCTAGAAGAAGACGAAAAAGAACTCGGCGTCACCTTGCTCGATATGGGCGCCTTCACGACTGGTTATTCGGTCTTTTCTGCCGGACGTTTGGTCTACACAGGCTCGGTCGGAGTCGGCAGCCATCACATTACGCAGGATGTAGCACAAGGCTTAAGCACCAGTATCCAGCAATCGGAACGCCTTAAAACGGTGCATGGCGGCGCGGTTGTTTCACCCGCAGATGACGCGGTTATGGTTGAAGTTTACCCGATTGGTGCGGTCAATGAAGAAGAAGCGACGATGGAAAAACGTAGCCATCTAAACCATATTATTCGCCCACGTGTGGAGGAAGTTTTCGAATTGACCCGTGATGCACTTGATGCCGCAAATTTAGGCCCAGCCGCAGGTAATCGTATGGTTCTAACCGGTGGGGGTAGTCAGTTACTGGGAGTTGCTGAGCTTGCACATAAGATGTTTGATAAGCAAGTTCGCTTAGCGTCACCGCACGGTTTTGAAGGTCTCGCCGATGCCACCAGCGGCCCGGCCTTTGCTACTCCGATTGGGATGCTTAATTATGCCACCCTAATGCGCGGAAGTCATAGCTGGATGCACGCCCACTCGCACGGAACTTTTAACGGCAAAAGCTTCGGCCAAATACTGCGTTGGTTTAAAGAGAACTTTTAGGGCTTAGTTTAGCCGGCACAATGTGACACTCATTACGCCTATGGCTCACACGCAAGGCGTCCATTTCCATTTGTAGTTCGCGATGCTGGATCTTTTCGTCTTCATGATAATCTGCCATGGCCGCTAGAGGAGGCACCCAACCAGAGAAATACCCGAGTGCTTGATTCTTCTGACGTGAGCTTGCAATCTCTGTTTCAATTGCGACGATGCGTTTGCGGATTTGCGTTTGAATCGTGGAAATTTGTTCGCAATCATCTGGAATGCCTTCGATAGGCCCTTTTTCGACTAGGCCATCACTTACGGGAGGGAGCTCCAATGCAGGAGAGGCACAGGCCGCTAAAAA
This sequence comes from Rickettsiales bacterium, assembly GCA_029252805.1. NCBI lineage: Bacteria > Pseudomonadati > Pseudomonadota > Alphaproteobacteria > Rickettsiales > Rickettsiales bacterium. The sequence continues at coordinate 6,795 of JAQXAR010000060.1, read as the reverse complement.
TAATGCCGTTAGGAGGCAGAGATATCGATTATTCATCTAAGTAACGAACCGCGCGGCCTTTGCCATCAAGTGAACCCCAGCTCATGAGGCCTATACCCACCGTGCCATAACGCACGAGAACTACTGCATCCGCGCCAAGCTCTGCTGCTTTCTCTTTCAGTTCTATATTTACCATCGCCTTGGTTGGGTCTGCATGGAAAATTGTCGTTTTATTGACATTCACTTCAATATCGCCCAGTGACTCATATTGACGATCCGTGATATCTTCTGTCATGATTCTGACAAAGGCTGCCGATTTCTTTTTAGCTGGGGCGGTCGCTGTACCTGATTCATTGCTGACAGACGCGGTAGACCATGAACCGGAACAAGCTGAAAGCGAGAAAAGTACGAGACATAAAAGAGCAATACGCGTCATGGTTTATCCTTCAATAAATGATTACTTGAAGGGAGAATATCGCACAGGGAAGCGAATGACAAGCGCCTCTAGAGCACAGGTGGCGCTTCACTGCGGATGATACTTACCTCTGCAGCGTCAGAGCGCTCCATTCATCGCGGTGGAGGCGGTGGGTGCAGGTGAGGCCTTGTGCTTCGTAAGCGGCCAGTACCTCTTCTTCTTGGCGAATTAATAGGCCGGAGAGGATCATCATGCCATTATCTGTGAGGCCCGCGACCATCTCAGGGGCGAGGGTGACGAGTGGCCCGGCGAGGATATTGGCGATAATCAGATCGTAAGGTGCCGCGGCTTGAATCTTATCATGCTGCATGCCACCTGCGGTTACGAAGGGTAAGCCAGTCATGCCATTTTTCGCAGCATTTTCAATGGAAGTATCAACCGATGGCTCGTCCATATCGCCGCCAATCACGAAGGCATCTGCCCATAGGTGCTTTGCGGCGAGGGTGAGAATGCCTGTGCCGCAGCCGACATCGACAATCTTTTTGAAGGCTTTATCTTCAAGTGCCTGCATTGCTAGAATACAGCCTGCTGTGGTGGCATGCTCGCCGGTACCGAAGGCGCGGCCTGCATCAATCTCTAGCGAAATCGCGCCCGCTTTGGGTGCAAGGTGCGAGCCGTGAATATAGAATCTTCCAATTTCTAGCGGGGGAAAGTCTTTTTGATTTTCCGTGACCCAATCTTGCATTTCTAGGTTTTCTAGCGTGTGACTGTGAATGCCTGAAATATGCGAAAGTTCGACCGTCGCGCGTTTGCCTGGTAGTAGAATTTCCATCTGCCAATGCGCGCCTTTTTCCTTCTCAAAATGTGACATTGAAAGGGCTTCTTCTTCAAAGACCAATTCAATCATCGGCACGGCTTCTTTTTCGCACACTACCGTGAGTGTGGTATAATATTCATGACTAGCGAACGGGTTATCTTCCGTTGAATCGCCCTGATAGTCGCCATTTATGAGATATGTTTCAGCCATGTGTTTTCATCCATTATGTCTACGCCAAGCTCAGTTGCTTTCTTCAGCTTTGAGCCTGCTTTTTCTCCCGCTACTAGATAGTCAGTTTTGGCGGATAAGCTAGAAGAAACCTTTAGTCCCAAGCTTTCCGCCTTGGCTTTGGCCTCATTACGTCCCATTTTCAGGAGGGTGCCGGTAAAGACGACGGTTTTGCCAGCCAGTGGTGAATCGCTGGTGATAATCTTTGCATCTTGAATATTCATTACTTCAATCAGCTGATCGACGATATCGCATTGAGATTCCTCCGCGAAGAATTCCACCACAGACTGTGCCATCACCTCGCCAAAGCCTTCGATATTAATTAAATCTGCAGCAATGCCTTCGCGCTGCATTGCTGTAAACCACGTTTGTGCTGTGATGAAGTGCCGGGCAAGCAGCTGTGCATTGCGTTGTCCAATATGGCGAATTCCGAGGCCAAAAATGAATCGTTCCAGTGAAGTCTCGCGTGCTGTTTCAATGGCAGAAAAGAGGTTGTTTACGGATAATTCTCCAAAACCCTCACGTGACATTAGACTATCCCGATGTGGCCCCAAAGTGAAAATATCGAACGGCGAATGCACCATCCCTTCACCGTAAAACAGTTCAATTTGTTTATCGCCTAACCCATCAATATCGAGTGCATTACGGCTGACAAAATGTTTGAGTCGTTCCTTTGCCTGCGCCTCACAAGTGAGGCCGCCCGTACAACGCAGTACGGCTTCACCTTCCTCGCGCACTGCGTGACTATCGCACACCGGGCAAGTCGTCGGGTAGGCGTAAGGCGTGCTATCGGCGGGGCGTTTAGCGATGATGGCTTCAACCACTTGCGGAATCACATCGCCGGCGCGTTGGATGATGATCGTGTCGCCCTCGCGGATGTCTTTGCGCAAGATTTCATCTTGGTTATGTAGCGTTGCGCGGCTGACGACGACGCCGCCCACCGTAATGGGAGTAAGATGTGCTACTGGAGTCAGCGCTCCTGTGCGCCCGACTTGAATTTCGATTTTCTCTAGCAACGTTTGTGCCTGTTCCGCTGGAAATTTTCGCGCAATCGCCCAGCGTGGCGCGCGCGCGACAAAACCTAGCCGTTGCTGTAACTCTAACGAGTTTACCTTATAAACGATGCCATCAATATCGTAATCGAGTTCGGCGCGTTTTTCGGTCAGTAGGCTGTAATAGGTTTCCACATTCTCGCATCGTTGCATGAGGGGGTTCGTCATAAATCCCATCTCTGCGAACCAGTTCAACATACCTTCTTGCGTGGTGGGATGGTCGCCCTCAATCTCGCCCCAGCCATAGGCGAAATAGGAGAGCTTGCGGCTGGCTGTAATGGTCGAATCTAGTTGACGTAAACTGCCTGCCGCTGCGTTGCGTGGATTGGCGAATGCATCCCTTCCGGCGGATTCTTGTGCTACGTTCAGTGCCGCGAAGTCTGACTTGCTCATATAAACTTCGCCGCGTACTTCTAACAATACAGGGGCGTTGGGGATCTCTTTCGGTAAACTCTCAAGGGTGCGTAAGTTGGCGGTGATATCCTCACCGGTTTGCCCATCGCCGCGCGTGGCACCGCGTACAAACTTGCCATTCTCATAACGTGCGGAGAAGGAGAGGCCATCAATCTTTGGCTCAGCTAGTAGCGCAACTCCCTCTTCTAAATTCAGGAAGCGTTTTACGCGATCGCTGAAATCGACCATATCGTCGTCAGAAAATGCATTACTCAGCGATAACATCGGCACTTTATGTGGCACTTTTGAGAAGCCTTTAATACTCGGAGCGCCGACACGATTGGACGGGCTATCTTTACGAATTAAGTGCGGGAAACGAGCTTCGATCGCATCGTTGCGCTGACGTAGCTTGTCATATTCGCCATCCGAAATTACCGGGGCATCTTGGCCATGATAACGTTTGTCATGTGCGGCGATTTCAAGCGCTAGCCAGATGAGCTCACGCGTAGCTTCAACCTCGCTTAAACCATCGACGGGTTTCTTCGTTTCAAACAATGTGCTCATAAGAAGTGACTTATGTAATAAAATCTTAATCTTTTCAATGTATTCTATGTTTTGAGAAGGAGAGTATAATGAGCGATGTAGGAAGTTTCACATTAAATGATGGAACCCAAGCCAATGCTTTGGTCATGGAATGTGTCATGAAAATTTTAAAAGGCTTTGAGGATAGAGGAGAATATAACTTATTAACAGCTCTTAACCTTCTGGCTAATGAACCCTACAAAGACACAGAACCTAATGTAGAAAAAGAGATTCTCAATTCAGAAAACATGACGGCGCTCGCAAAAACAGGCCTCTTGTCCGTTGCAACTTACATCCTTCAAAACGAAAATGAAGGCGACTTAAACACAACTTCTGACAGAAAAGGTAATTCATACTCAATCCACTCAAGCGCAAAAGAGATTATAAAGAATGCCATTACCTTCAATGGCAATGCTTTTATGACAGAACTACATAGCCCAAGCCTTGAGTATGATATAGTGGTCGTTAACAATGCACAATCTTGGGCACAGAGAAGCTAAACTGCCCTTAACATTATATCAGCTTGTTTACGTGCTTCATCGGTGATGGTTTTGCCTGATAGCATGCCAGCCAGTTCATCGCGACGAGTCGCATCGTCGAGTGCGATCACAGAGGTGCGTGTTTGAGTGCCATCACTTTGTTTTTCCACTTTAAAATGCGTGCTACCTTGGCTGGCAACTTGTGGTAGATGGGTAATACACATGACCTGACCGGTTTTCCCTAATTGACTAAGTCGCTCGCCGATGGCCTCGGCTACAGCGCCGCTAGTACCCGCATCAATTTCATCAAAGATGAGGGTTTTATCGGTATCATTCTCGGCCAGCACCACTTTCAGCGCGAGCATGAAGCGTGATAATTCACCCCCAGAAGCGATCTTTGCCAGCGACCCAAACGGTGTTCCAGGGTTGGTAGAGGCGGTGAATTCCAGACTATCCATACCGTGAATTGCCCAGTGCTCCGGCTCTAGCGGCGTGAGCGTAACTTGGAATTGGGTGGATCCCATTTTGAGGGGTGCGAGCTCGACCATGACTTTTTCAGCTAGTTTCTCGCTGGATTTTGCGCGGAGGGTAGTGAGTTTTTTAGCCTCTATTTCATAAACACTGCGTGCTTGTTTTTCTTCTGCGAGCAAACCAGTCAGTGCGGATTCATCTGAATCGAGGCTTTTAAGGGCTTCATCAATTTCGATTAAATAATTGGCGAGTTCATCGACGGTGCGCTTATGTTTGCGTGCGGCGCCGCGTAGATCAAAGAGGCGGGTTTCGATCGTATCCAACTCTTTAGGGTCATAGCCTGCATCCATAATTAGCGAGTCGAGATATTGTAGCGCTTCTGCGGTCGATTGCTGCGCAGAATCGAGCGACTCAAGCAGGTTATCCAGCACAAGGTTTTCACCCTCACTATCCGAGCGGGTGAGTAAGCGAGCGGCGCGCGCCAAGGCTTCTTCCACCGGATTAGCACCCGCGAGTTCACTCTGTGCTTGTTGCAGTAAGCCACCGAGTTTTTCCGCCTGCATCATTTGACGGCGTTTGACGGCGAGATCTTCTTCTTCGCCTTGTTGCGGTGAGAGTTTGGAAAGCTCGCCGTGAATATGGCGGAAGTAATCTTCCTGCGCCGCGGCTTGTTCAATGGCCGCTTGTTTGGCAGCACGCGTGGCGACAATTTTTTGCCAATCTGTGTAAGCCTTTCCAACGGATGCGAGGAGCGTTTCATGGCGACCAAAACGATCCAGCATTTCGCGCTGGATGGATTTATCAGTGAGAGCGCGTTGGCCTTGCTGGCCATGAACTTCCATCAACTGCTCGCCGAGCATTTTAAGTAAGGCGACGCTAACCGGTTGGTCATTAATAAAGGCGCGGCTCTTGCCATCAGGCAGTAATTGGCGGCGTAATAGTAGATTGTCATCTTCTATCATAAGCCCGTTTTCTTCGCAGAATGTTCTGATAGAGTCGCTTAAGTTAAATTCAGCGGTGAGCGTGGCGGCTTGTGACGTATCGAATAGGGGCTGCCCTGCTGCACGTTCGCCCAACAATAAGCCTAGTGCACCAAGTAAAATAGATTTACCTGCACCTGTTTCACCGGTGAGGACGCATAAACCATCGGAAAAATCCATCTGGCAGCGCTCAACGAGAATGAAGTTAGCAATGGAAAGTTGCTGCAGCATCAGTTTTTAGAAGAGGCCCAAAAAGCCATCGCCTTTTGATGCTTTGCCGTCGCCACCCAATGCCATCAGGCGATAGCTATCTTCATACCACTCGCTGGTCGGGTAATTATGGCCAAGCACGGCGGCATAATTCTTCGCTTCTTCGATGACGCCGAGTTTGATGTAAAGTTCGACCATACGATGCAATGCTTCAGGCACATGGGTGGTGCCTTGGTAATCATCCACGATTTTTTTGAAACGTTTGAGCGCCGAGAGATACTCTTTGCGCGAAATATAATAGCGGCCAATTTCCATTTCCTTACCGGCGAGATGATCAACCGTCAGGTCCTTTTTCAAGGTTGCATCACGCGCATAATCGGATTTAGGGAAACGGCGCATCACTTCATTTAAGGCGAGTAACGCATCTTTCGTCATGGATTGATCGCGGCCCACATCAGAAATTTGTTCGTAATAAGAAAGCGCGATCAGGTAATAGGCGTAAGCGGCTTGCTCATCACCGGGGTAGAGCTGAACATAACGCTGCAAAATGGCGATACCTTCTTCGTAATCTTGATTCTTATAATGGGCATAAGCGCCGAGCATTTGTGCCTTCTTCGCCCAGACAGAATAAGGGTGCTGGCGCTCCACTTCTTCAAATTGTTTGCGCGCTGATTTCCAATCAGACTCATTTAGCGAGTCGAGGGCGTCATTGTATAAATCTTGAACCGGGTCGAGTTTTTCAACTTCGGCCAGTTCAGCTTCTTCCTGCTCAACAGAGTCACTACAGCCTGTCAGCAAAAAGAAGGGGACTAAAATGAATAAAAAACGCCAATGCATAGAGCATCTATAACAGCTCAAAATTAGGATGTCGATAGAGGGCTACTCAAAACACGGTTAAGCGTTTCATTATTACTGAGAGAAGTGGGTGTTGAAATTTTTGACCCCAAAAGAAAAAACTAGCGATTAATGCTGTCACGAGACTGGACAAATTCTAGTGGGAGGTTCGGAAGGGTTAGGGGTTGAGGTTGTAGTGTTTCGATAAATGCAATCGGACGAGTTCGATCTATAACTTTTGGGGCTGACACCTAATAATATTCTTTGAGCAACTTTTTCAGGTCTGCCAGTAAGTCACTTGGTGTGCCCATATTAAACCTCCACTCACATTCTTTCAAGAACAGATTAAAATGCT
>JAQXAR010000059.1 GCA_029252805.1 Rickettsiales bacterium | reverse complement strand
TTATATTATTTGTTTCATTGAGGAATCTGGTTTAAACCATCGGCCATGATAGCAAAACGATTCTTACAAACTCTTTCTGGTGAAATTCTTGATAGACCTCCTTTTTGGTTTATGCGTCAAGCTGGGAGGTATCTACCTGAATATCTTGAAACACGAGCAAAATGTGGTGGTTTTCTAGATCTTTGTTTTACACCTGAAAAAGCCGCTGAGGTAACGTTACAACCGATTAATCGTTTTGATATGGATGCGGCAATTCTGTTTTCCGATATTTTAGTTATTCCGTTGGCTCTGGGACAGGAAGTTGGTTTTGTGAAAGGGGAAGGACCGAAACTTCCTCCCATCACGTCTTCGGGTGAGATTGAAGCTCTGAGATATAATCCAGAAAAGCTCTTTCCGATTTATGGAACCTTGGGGATTTTATCGAAAGAGTTACCGAAAGATAAAACCCTTATCGGATTTTCCGGCAGCCCTTGGACGTTAGCTTGTTATATGATTGAGGGAGGAGGGAGCAAAGATTTTGCGAAAGCTCGTAAATTTGGACATCTTCAATCCGCTGCTTTTTCACAACTTTTAGCCAAACTTGAATATGCGATTATTGATTATTGTAGTCGCCAAATTATAGCCGGTGCTGAGGTGATTCAACTTTTTGATAGTTGGTCAGGGGTATGTTCTGAACAAGAATTTGATGATTGGGTTGTGGCACCTACTAAACGGATTGTAGCAGCGTTAAAAGCGAAACACCCAACCATTCCGATTATTGGTTTTCCGCGTTTGGCCGGAACGGGCTATCGTCGTTATGTGAAGCAAACTGGCATTGATGGTGTGAGTATTGATGTGCAAATCTCACCTGCTTGGGCGAAGTCCCATCTATCCGAATTTGCGGTGGTTCAAGGAAATTTAGATCCAATCTTACTCGCAACCGATGGCGATGCAGCGATAAAGCAAGCGAAGTCACTGTTAAAAGCGTACCGGGATGTGTCATTTATCTTTAATTTAGGTCACGGTTTTATTCCGGAAACCCCGATTAAAAATGTAGAGCGTTTAGTGGAATTACTAAAATCATGAAAAAAATTGCTGTTGTTTTACTTAATCTAGGCGGCCCAGATAAGCTAGAATCGGTACAACCATTCTTGTTTAATCTTTTTAACGATAAAGCCATTATTAGCGCACCACAGCCGATTCGTTGGATGATAGCGAAACTTATTTCAACCCGTCGCGCGCCCATTGCTCGCGAAATTTATGAGTATTTAGGGGGGAAATCGCCCTTACTTGAGTTGACGCAGGAGCAGGCGGTTGCATTAGATAAAGCCTTAAAAACGAATAAAAAGGCGGAGTATAAAAGCTTCCTTTGCATGCGTTATTGGCATCCAATGTCGGCTGAGTCGGTATCTCAGGTAAAAGACTGGGGACCTGATGAGGTAATTTTATTGCCGCTCTATCCGCAATTTTCAACGACGACGACAGGGAGCTCCTTCAAAGACTGGGAGAAACAGGCCAAACAACAAGGCTTAAATGTGCCGGTGGCGCGTGTTGGATGCTATCCAACGCAAAGCGACTTTATTAAGTCGCATGCTGTTTTGATTAAGAAGACGTATGAGAAAGCCAAATCATACGGCACTCCGCGGATTTTATTCTCGGCGCATGGCTTGCCACAAAAAATTGTGGATGGTGGCGACCCTTATCAATGGCAAATCCAGCAAACAGCCGCCGCGATTGTAGAAGAACTTGAAAAAACAATGAAGGATGGCCAGCAGGACGAGCAAGAGCCTTTAGATACGGTCGTTTGTTATCAAAGTAAGGTGGGGCCTTTAGAGTGGTTAAAACCATCGACTGAGACGGAAATTGAGCGTGCAGCGAAAGACGGTGTCCCGGTCGTGATTCTACCTATTGCCTTTGTGTCAGAGCATTCTGAAACATTGGTAGAGCTCGATATTGAATATCGTGAGTTGGCTGAAACACACGGTATTAAGGGCTATGAGCGTGTGCCATCCCTTGGAACTCAACCGTACTATATTAAAGCGCTTAAGAAGCTTTGCTTAGAGGCTAAGTTGGATCATACAGGATCGCATACGGGAGGACGTTTGTGCCCACCTGAATTTATCCATTGCGCCTGCCGGGATGCCGCTTAATTAGGTGAGGCTACTAAAAACCTAGCTTCTTTAGTAAAGTAGAAAGTAAATTTTGTTGAGGCTGCATTTTTGTTTTTTTGTAGTTTAAGACCGTATCTTTCGCACTAGAGGATGAAAAAGCTTTAACCTCAAAAAGCTTCTCTAGGTCGTCCTGAGGGTTGTTCAGGCTTTCTTTAGGGTGTGTGGTCTCTAGGAATTGATAGCAGGACTTTTCAACTTCTTTCCAACCCGCTGGCACTAAATGCGACTTTGGACTTAAGGCGCTGATATCATTTGTTGTTTTTTCAACAATTTCAGCATCCCAATCAAATTTATAAGAAACTTTTAAATGATTTTCGAGCCGGTCACAGGTGTTATTATCCATATAAAGAGGCATCCCCTCTTTTTCCAAAAAGCGATGATAATATTTTTTCGCGAGATTCCGGTACGGATCGCTGATATCTTCTTTAGGTTCTTTAGGTTCTTTAGGTTCCATAGTAGCGTCTAAACTAATCTAATTTAAGGAGAATTACGAGAGAATGATCAACAAAGTCTTTAATTGGTGTAAAATTTACTTTCATCCGAGGGTTTTGGCTATCATGTTTTTAGGTTTCTCGAGTGGTTTGCCACGTCTATTAGTCGCCTCGACGCTTGGAGCATTATTAACCGATAATGCGGTGGAAATGGCGACAGTTGGCCTGTTTGCTTATGTTGCATTGCCTTACAGTTTCAACTTTCTTTGGGCACCTTTGGTGGATTATTTCTCCATTCCGTATCTTACCAAGAAACTGGGTCACCGCCGCAGTTGGATGTTTTTGACGCAAGTTTTACTGATGGCTTCCCTTGTGCTTCTGGCCTTTGTTAATCCAGCTGAAGCGCCGTTTTATGTGGCTGCTGCTGCCTTGTTGGTCGCTTTTCTCTCGGCTAGTCAAGATATTGTGATTGATGCTTTTCGCACGGAGTATCTTGATAAATCACAATATGGCGAGGGCGCGGCTATGGCAGTGTTTGGTTATCGTCTGGGCATGTTGGTCGCGGGTGCTGGCGCACTCTATATGGCTGAAATGGTTGATTGGTCGAGTGCCTATTTGACGATGGCTGCCTGTATGATCGTGGGGATGATTACCACCCTACTGGTTACGAATCCGCAAGAGCGCGCTAAGTTAACCACTCACTCTAGCGAAGAGGGGTTTTTCAAGGGAGCTATTATTGCGCCGTTTAAAGACTTCATAACGCGTTTTCCGGCGTGGGTTTGGCTGCTGGCATTTATTTTATTCTATCGTTTGTCGGATGGATTTATCGGCTTTATGACAACGCCATTCTTCCTACAAATCGGGTTTGATAAACCGACCATTGCGGGTATCGCCAAACTATTTGGTTTTGGCGCGACGTTAGGTGGCATGTTCTTGGGCGGGGCGATGATTGCTAAGCTTGGGCTCTTTACTTCGCTTTGGAGCTTTGCTCTTTTCCAACTTGTCGCCAATTTAGCGTATTTAGCGCTTTCTATTGTTGGTAAAGATGTTGGGGCACTCACCTTTGCGATTACTATGGATAATCTCTCCGGGGGCATGGTTACGGCGGCGGCCATCGCCTTTATGATGCGCTTATGTCAGAGCGATCATTATACGGCAACGCAATATGCGTTACTGGCTTCATTGGCAAGTCTTGGCAGTATCGTTATGGCAGGGGGCGCCGGTTGGATCGCGCAGGAGCATGGTTGGACAGCGATGTTTGCTCTTTCCGCCGTGCTAGGGTTGCCGTGCCTTTTTATCTTTTGGAAAAAGCGGGCAATGTTTCGCGAGCTTGCTGAATCTTAGAAATTGTTTTAACATGGCGCCATGATGAAAAAGCTACTTATTGTTTTATGGGCGCTAAGCCTGACCGCATGTTTTGACGATGAAGATCGTATTTCCCATAATTTGGTAGCACAGGCTGATATGGTCGGTGGCTATGCGATGGAAATGGAAGGGGCGATGGATTTTGCTCCTGCTGCTGCGCCGAGAATGGCTAAGCGAGCGATGAAAGCATCCAATATGGTGCTGGACCGTTCAAAATTTGAAGGGCGCCGCATTGCTGAGAACCATCATATGCAGGTAAAGGTAGCGAAAGAGTCGCTGCAGGCGCGTTATCAACGCGATATGCAGCAATGTATCGCGCTAGGGTGCGATATGACCGGTTCACGTATTCAAAGTAGTGGTAGCGGCTATCTTAATGCGCGTGTTTCGCCGGAGAAGCTCGGGGAATATCTCGACTTTTTAAGTAGCGGTCCGGGTGAAGTAGAGAGCCATCAGGTTTCGGCGACCGATAAAACTATGCAATACGTAGATACAGAATCCAAACTGAAGAACCAAGTTGCGCTGCGCGATCGCCTGCTTAAGTTGCTTGATAGTTTGAAAGCAAGAAAGATTCAGGAAATTCTGAATATTGAACGTGAGTTAACGCGCGTACAGAGTCAGATTGATTCTCTAACCGGTCAGATGCGTTCCCTAAAGAAAGTCACCAGTAAGGCGACTGTGAACGTGAATTACACCATTCCTCCTAAAGGCATAGAGATTGAATATCACGATATTGAGAACAGCTTTAGATATGCTTGGAACGGCTTCCTACGCTCCGTATCTGATGTAATATCCTTTGTGCTGAAGATCATCCCGTGGGTTCCGATTTGGTTTATCGGTGGATGGTTGCTTGTGAAAATCGTTCGCTTTGCTTTTCGTAAAGCGGGTGGGTCTTTCGGCAAGCTAAGGTTCTGGAAAAAAGACCCTATCGTAAAGAAATAGGTAAAAACGTTAATCTGTGTTAATATGGATGCATGGTTAGTATCTTACAGACCTCTGCTCTTTTAGGTTCAGCATCTTCGGTGCTGGGTAATAATGAGGTTCCGTCTATCTTTAACCAGCAAGATGCGACACTTGCGACTATTACGACAAATCTGCTAAATGCCGAATTTAATATTACGCAACCGGCAGTGACGACGAGCTTTAGTCAGGAATTGATAAACTTCATCACCGATAATCTAGACGAGGGCGCGGCAGAGTCTTTACTCGCTGATATCGCTGCGATTGATAAATTCAATGGCGTGGTGAGTGAGAGCGAAAGCAGTGGCTCAACAGCTGCAGCTGAGCTTTTCGGCAATCAAGGCAACATTCTCGACTTACTAGCTTAATTGTCATTCTGAGGAGCTTCTGCGACGAGAAGGATCCGAGGATTCTTCAGCGCGTTCACAATGCAGGCAGAACTTTTTTTAATGCCTAAAGTGACGAATACCCGTCGTAACCATCACCATGCCATGCTTATCTGCAGCGGCGATCACCTCATTATCACGAATCGACCCGCCAGGCTGAACCAGCGCGGCAATGCCTGCATCGGCGGCGCGGTGGACATTATCATCGAAGGGGAAGAAGGCATCGGAGGCGAGTACGGCGCCTTTGGTTGATAGACCGGCCTCACCGGCTTTCCAGCACGCGATGCGAACAGAATCGACACGGCTCATTTGACCGGCGCCAATGCCAACCGTTGCGCCGTCACGTACGATTACGATTGCGTTGGATTTCACATGTTTACAAATACGGAAGGCGAAGAGTAGGTCTTCTAGCTGCGCTACTTCGGGCTGTGCTGCTGAAACGATGGTAAGGTCAGACTCGCTAATACGCTTTGAGTCAGTATCTTGCAGTAGAATTCCCCCTGAAATTTGCGTCGTTAGCAGGGGCTTAGAATCTTTCGGAAGCAAGCCACCGGCATCGAGCAAGCGGAGATTCTTTTTCTTTGTTAGCGCATCGGCTGCTGCTGGCTCAACAGAAGGTGCGATCACAACTTCGGCGAAGAGCTTGCCCATCGCTTCGACAAATTCTGCCGTGAGCGGCTGGTTGGTTGCAATAATGCCACCATAAGCCGATGTTGGGTCGCATGCGAGTGCCTTATGGAAGGCCTCTACAATGTTAGAGCCAAGTGCGACGCCGCACGGGTTGGCGTGTTTGATGATCGCGACACAGGGTTCGCTAAATTCGTTAGCCAGCGCCCAAGCGGCATCGGTATCGTTCAGATTATTATAGCTAAGCGCTTTGCCCTGAAGTTGCTTCGCGCCAGCGAGGGTACCGGGTTTAGCATCCGTTTTATAAAGCGCCGCATTTTGGTGCGGGTTTTCGCCATAGCGAAGAACAGACTCAAGTTGTGCCGATTGGCTGAAACGTGCAGGAAACTGCGTATCTTGGCTTTTCGCCAACCATTTAGAAATGGCAGAATCGTAATGCGCGGTGAGTGAAAATGCCTTCAATGCGAGGGTTTTGCGGAACTCTAATGTGGTTGCGCCATTATTGGTGTCTAGTTCCGCGAGTACCGTATCGTAATCCACTGGATCCGTGACGATGGTCACATGCGCATGGTTCTTGGCAGAGGCGCGCAACATAGCAGGGCCGCCAATATCGATATTCTCAACCGTTTCGGCGTAATCCGCGCCACGAGCGACGGTTGCTTCAAAGGGGTAGAGGTTCAGCACGACGAGATCGATGCCGGTAATGCCATGCTTATCCATTGCGGCTAGATGTTCTGTTTTATCGCGGTTAGCAAGGATACCGCCGTGGATTTTCGGGTGAAGCGTTTTGACGCGGCCATCCATAATCTCGGGGAAATCGGTCACAGAAGAAACATCGGTTACTTCCAACCCGGCGGTGCGTAAGGCTTTGGCCGTGCCGCCCGTGGAAAGGAGAGTGATATTTTTATCGGCCAATGCTTTCGCAAAAGGCACGAGGTTTGTTTTGTCAGAAACAGAAAGCAGCGCGCGTTTAATAGTCATGCGCGTGTGATAGGCGATATTGCGCGAAGTGCAAGAAAGTTTTAGCTTTTTACCAGTTTTTCTAAGGCAGCGAGGGCTTTATCGTTAGCGCGCTTTTCGCAATGGTTAGAAAGAGCAGTCAGCTTTTTCTTTAAAGCCGGCAGGCTAATTTTATCGGCTTTGGAAAGCGTAATGCCTGCATGCGAGGTTTTGGTTAGATCTTCCGCCTCATAGAACAACTCCTCATGCATTTTCTCGCCGGGACGAAGGCCGGTATATTCGATGCTGATATCAACCTCGGAAAGGCCGGCAAGTTGGATCATCTGGCGCGCGAGATCATCAATTTTGACCGGTGTGCCCATGTCTAACACATAGAGTCCGCCCTTTTCTTCGGCCTCAAAGCCGAGGCTGGCAGATTGTAAAACAAGCTCTACCGCTTCGCGAACGGTCATGAAATAGCGGGTCATGTCTTTATGGGTAACAGTGAGTGGGCCGCCACGCTCTAGTTGTTTTTGGAAGCGCGGAACGACGGAGCCCGTACTGCCCAACACATTACCAAAGCGCACGGCTACAAAGCGTGTATCGCCTTTCTCAGTGGCCATCGCCTGCATGATGGTTTCGGCAAGGCGTTTAGTGCTGCCCATCACACTGCTTGGACGCACGGCTTTATCGGTTGAGATAAGTACCATCGCCTCGGCTTTATATTTCGCCGCGGCTTGAGCAATAGCGAAACTTCCCAGTGCGTTAGTGGTGATGGTTTCAATCGGGTTGGCTTCGGCGAGTGGCACATGCTTAAGGGCGGCTGCGTGGAACACGATCTGCGGGGTGTGAGATTTAAACACCTCATCCACCCGTGCGGCATTACGAATATCGCCGAGATAGGCTTGGAACTGACAGTCTGGGAAGTGATCGACCAGCTCGCGCTCCATCAAGTAAAGCAGGTACTCGCATTGCTCAAACAGGATAATTTCTTTGGGTTTAAAGCCGGCTAATTGGCGAATAAGCTCGCCGCCAATTGTGCCACCGGCGCCGGTTACGAGCACCGTTTTGCCATCGACCAGCGTTTTGACGCCGGAAACATCCTGCACTTTTTGCGGACGACGTAAGAGGTCCTCCACCTGAATCGGCTTGGTCTCGAGCTTCTCAACCGTGTTGGATTGTAGCTCTAATGTTTGGGGAATACGTGAAAGTGGCAGGCCAAGTGTATCGCACTCTTCGAGCAATGCGCGGACGCGCTCACCTGAGGGGCGAGATTCAGCCAAGATAACACGCTGTGGCTTACGGCCTTTGCGTTCCAATTTTCCGACAATGCGGGTCAGGACATCGCTGCCGCCATAAATACGTACGCCATGCACTTGTTGGCCCCGGCGTTTTTCATCATCATCGGCCAGCCCCACGACATGGTAAGGCGCCTGGGCATTGCGCCGAGATTCGCGGATGAAAAGCTCTGCGGCGTCATTCGCGCCGATAAGCAGAACGGGCACCTTATGTGGCGCGGCGAGGGTAAAATCGATCCCTAAGCGGCGATCTTTTGCCATACGGTATAAGAAGCGAGGCCCGCCGAGCATCGCAAGCAGTAGTAGCCAATGAATAGCAGGGACGGAACGCGGTACACCTTCCAAACGAGTTGCGAAGAAAAGGGTGAGATAGAAAATGACAATGATGATCGTTGCTGCTTTGCTCAAGGTCAGCAAATCCTGCATGGAAGCGTATCTCCAAAGGCCACGGTAAAGCCCTGCGGCGATGAAAACAAAGCCTGAAAATACGATGAAAGGGAGGATCGCGTGGGTGAGAAGCTCGCCACTGAAATCCATCATCAAATCGCCCAGTCGCAAATAATGCGCGAGCCAGAAACTCGCCCCAGCGACGATTAAATCGTGAATGAGCGCCGAACCGCTACGCCAGTTACGTGGAAAGTGCATTGCCTTGTGGCGTGATAATGGTTTGAGTTGCAGGCTTTTTCGCGTTTAGCAAAATGAACCAACCGACGAGACTAATACCATAAGCGGCAGCGGTGAACTGGAGCGCGTAAGCGGGCTCGACGCATGCGAAAACAGCGAGAACAACCAGCGCAACATTGAGCGAGCCGATACGGATGACGACCCAATCATGCCCGTATCCGCTGCGGACCGCTTTTTGATAAGCATGCTGCGAATGAGCTTCCCAGACCTTTTCGCCGGTGAACAGGCGTTTGAGGAACGTTAATCCGCCATCCACTAAATAATAGGCTGGTAGGATAAGCGCGGCCGCCCAGTAACCTTCTGCTGCCAGCTGCAACAGAAAGAACCCGAGAAGGAACCCAAGCGCAACGCTACCCACATCGCCGAGGAATAATTTAGCCGGGTGCCAATTGAGCCATAAGAAGCCCGCGATTGCAGAGGCTAAGATTAAGCCTTCTACACCGAGGATGCGAATGCCAACAACAAAGAAGGATAAAATGAAGAGACCAAGGCCGATGGAAATTGTTTCAACACCGGTAATGCCGTCAATGCCATCCATAAAGTTAAACAGGTTCATGAATCCGATAAGTAAGAATCCAGCGAGCAGTTTATCGGCGAGCGGTGAAAGCAGGCCTTGGAAGACCGGGCCATCAAACACAGTCGCGATCATGCCATTTGGCAAGAAAAGCAATAGGACGGCGAGTGTTTGAATGAGTAGGCGCCATTTAATACTGATACCACCGCGGTCATCCATAAAGGAGATGATGGCGATTCCGGTTGCGGCGAGCAGCAAAGTAGAAGGCGTGCCCGCGACGCATAAAAATCCAACGATCGAGGTCATCACCGCAATACCGCCGCCACGTGGAACCGGTGTGTCGTGGTTACTGCGCTCATTCGGCTCGTCCATGAGCTGTGCCGAGCTGAGTAAATAACGTGCTACGTGACAGCCAATCCATGAAAACAGAAAGGCAGAAATAACCAGAGTGATACTGTAAAGACCGAATAACATGGTAGGGGTATAACCTAAGCGCCGCGAAGTTTCAATTATCGTAACTCATAAATCTAATGATTATGTTTTTGGCTTGCTTAGGCGAAAAAGGCGCGCCATCGTGAGTTGAAATAATAGGGAGCCTAAATCGAGAGGTTTGGGGTAGGCACGGATGCCAAAGAATTACACGAGTCAAATGACGAGCCATCTGAAAAAAATTGATAAGGCACTGGGGGGAAGAGTAAGCAAAGATTTGCACGACTTTACTCGCGACTTCTATCAGAAAATGCCAGTCAAAGAGTTGAAAAACCTGCCCCCCGAAGAGGCGGCGGTGGTGGTTAAAGAGGCGTATAAATTCGTTGGGCAGCGTAAATTAAAGCAGATAAAAGCGAACTTATCGGAAAGCGTGACGGGAAAAGTCGTTCTGACGCTGTTGAACGATGATATGCCGTTTCTGGTTGATTCGGTTTCGGCTGAGTTAAGTCGCCTGGGCTTGACACCGTCTCGCGTCATTCATCCTATCTTGCATATGGTTCGTGACGCGAAAGGCAAATATGTTTCTATCGCAGCGCAAACAAATAAGGCCGCGTCGCGAGAGTCCTTTATTCGGTTTGAGTTTGTAAGCCTGCCGGAAGGCTTGGCAAAGAAGGAACTCCTAAGCAAGCTAGAAGGCATTTTGAAAGTTCTGCATCAAGTGGTGGTTGATTGGGAGCCAATGGTAGAGCGCGCCCGTCAGACGGTGGCGACCCTGCTTGAAGATAACCCGAAAAACAGTGATGAAGTCGCGGAAGTCACCGACTTTCTCAATTGGCTTATGGACGGAAATTTCATTTTTCTCGGTGCGGTGGATTACGATTTTAGCGATGGTAAAAATGCGTTCCGCATTGTGAAAAATACCGAACAGGGTGTTTTTGCGATGGATGATTTCCCTCTAAAACCAAAAGGCTATACGGCGATGCCGGCAGAATCGCAGCATTTTGCTCTGCAGCCAAACCTGCTTGAAATTACCAAATCTAATACGATCTCGGTGGTTCATCGCCCGGTGCAGATGGACTATATTGGGATTAAACGTTTCGATAAAAAGGGCAAAGTGATTGGCGAGCGTCGCTTCCTTGGTTTATTTACGTCGAACGTCTATTTCCAGAGCGCGGAGCGGATTCCTATTATTCGCCGCAAGTTAGGCCAAGTGATGGCCCGTGCGAATTTTGATCCGAACAGTCACGATGGCAAAGCACTTAAGACGATTCTTGAATTCGCGCCGCGTGATGAGATCTTCCAAATGTCTGATGAGGATGTGTTTAATTATGCGATTGGTGTGCTCTCGGTTGAGTCTAGCCCGCAAGTGCATCTCTTTGTCCGTCGTGATATTTTTGAACGATTTGTGAGCTGTATGGTGTTCGTCCCGCGCGATCATTTTAACACGGCGCTGCGTGAGAAAATTCAGAAGATTCTTGCCGATAGATTGCAAGGCGAGGTGAGCGATTTCTATACGCAGATGACTGATTCGCCTTTGGCCCGTGTGCATTTAATTATCAAAACCACGCCGGGTGATATTCCGTCTTTACCGATTGATGCATTGGAAAGAGAAATTGCAACCGTTACCTATGATTGGCAAGAAAAACTTCGCCGGGAGTTGGTGAAACAACATGGTGAGAAAGAGTCTCAGTCTATATTTCAAGCCTATAAAGACGCATTTAGCACCTCTTACGGGCAATATTATGAACCGCGCAATGGCATGCATGATATCACGAAAATTCGCCAGATTATTGCGTCTTCAAGTATGGGGATTGAGCTTTATCATACGAAGCATGAACCGGAAGGCACGCTGCATTTAAAATTCTATAATCCAGAATCGCAGGCGGCTCTATCGGAGATTCTTCCTATGTTGGAGAATCTTGGTTTTCATGTGATTGATGAGCACCCGTTCCGCGTGGTTCCGCTTAATGAAGGCGTGAAAGAAGTTTGGGTACGTGATTTTACGCTGGAGCTTAAATCAGCGCAACCCGATTTAGATATCGAGGCATTGAAACCACTTTTGGAGGAAATTCTCCTGCGTATTTGGGAAGGCCAAGCCGATAATGATGGCTTTAATGCGCTTGCCTTACTTGGTGGATTCGATTGGCGGCAAATTAGTTTGTTACGCGCCTATAGCCGCTATGCCCGCCAAACAAAGATGAGCTATTCAAATAAAGCGATGGTAAGTGCGTTGACGGCAAATCCAAAAATTGCTGGCGCACTCATGGGGTATTTTAAAGCTCGCTTTGATCCAGTATTAAATAAGAAGAAAACCGTCTCTACGCATGTTGAGAAGTTTGAGAAAGAGGTTGAGTCTCTATTAGAGGGTGTTTCAAATCTTGAAGAAGATACGATTTTGCGCATCTTCCGTGAACTAATCGCCGCGACCTGGCGTACGAATTATTACCAAAAAGATGCGAATGGTGATGTGAAAGATTATATTTCCTTCAAATTCGACTCGAGTAAAGTGCCTGAGTTACCGCTTCCAAGGCCGCTTGCAGAGATTTTTGTTTATTCTCGCCGCGTTGAAGGCATTCACTTGCGCGGTGGTAAAGTGGCGCGTGGGGGGCTGCGTTGGTCCGATCGCCGCGAGGATTATCGTACCGAAGTCTTGGGCCTCATGAAGGCGCAGATGGTCAAGAATGCGGTGATCGTGCCCGTTGGCTCTAAGGGCGGGTTTGTGTTGAAACAAGCGCCAACCAGTGGCGGTCGCGAAGCCTTTATGGCAGAGGGTATTGCCTGCTACCAAACCTTCTTGCGCGGCATGCTTGATATCACGGATAATTTGGTGAAAGGCAAGATCGTACCGCCCAAAGATGTCGTGCGCCATGATGATGATGATCCGTATCTCGTTGTCGCTGCAGATAAAGGCACAGCCACTTTCTCCGACTATGCAAATGCGATTTCAACGGAATATGATTTCTGGCTTGATGATGCTTTCGCATCGGGTGGCTCGGTTGGGTATGATCATAAAGCGATGGGGATTACCGCGAAAGGCGCGTGGATTTCGGTTCAGCGCCATTTCCGCGAGATGGGCATTGATACCCAAACTGAAGATTTTACCGTTATGGGCATTGGCGATATGTCGGGTGATGTGTTCGGCAATGGCATGTTGCTCAGCGAGCATATTTGCTTGCAAGGTGCGTTTAACCATCTGAACATTTTCCTTGATCCAGAGCCGGATGCGAAAAAGACGTTTAAAGAACGCAAACGCCTGTTTGAGCTGCCACGCAGCTCATGGCAGGATTATAACCGTAAGCTTATCTCCAAAGGCGGCGGCATTTTCTCACGGAAAGAGAAAAGCATCAAGATTACGCCGCAAGTGCGTAAGATGCTCGATCTAGCGAGTGATGTGAAAACGCTCTCTCCGAATGCATTAATCCGTGCGATGCTTAAGGCGCCGGTGGAGCTGCTTTGGAATGGTGGTATCGGAACCTATGTGAAAGCCGAGTCTGAAACACATGAGCAAGTGGGTGATCGCGCGACCAATGCCTTGCGTATTAACGGACACGAACTTCGTTGTGAAGTGATAGGCGAGGGCGGAAATCTCGGATTCACCCAGCTTGGACGTATTGAATATGCACGCCAGGGCGGTCGTATTAACACCGATGCGATTGATAATTCCGCTGGGGTGGATTGTTCGGATCATGAGGTGAATATCAAGATTGCCTTCCGTCAATTGTTAGAGGCGGGCGGCATAACCATGAAGCGCCGCAATAGCGTGCTAGAGAAAATGACGGATGAGGTTTCCCGTTTGGTATTGCGCGATAATATGTTGCAAACACAGGCGATCACAACGGCACAGATACAGGGTCTTGATCTATTAGAGTCGCAAGCGCGTATGATGGCGGCGTTTGAGCAAAAGGGACTGCTTAATCGAAAAGTGGAGTTTTTACCAAACTCTAAGCAGATGAAAGAACGTAAAGTAAGTGGTGAGTCTCTTACTCGTCCAGAGCTTTCCGTTTTGATTTCCTATGCGAAGATGTCGATCTATCAAAGTCTGCTAGATTCAAGTTTTCCGGATGAGCCGTATTTAGAGCAGGACCTGCTTCGCTATTTCCCTAAGCAGATGCGCAAAGACTTTGCTGAGCAGATTATGTCTCACCGTCTAAAGCGTGAGATTGTGGCGACGAGCGTGACGAATTCAATTGTGAACCGCGCAGGTATTACGTTCTTCTTCCAGATTCAGGAAGATACTGGTCTTCCGCCATGTGACATTGCCCGCGCCTATATTGTGGCACGTGATGCATTTGGGATTCGCGAACTTTGGCGTGATATTGAAGAGGATGATAACATACCGGCCTCCGCCCGTGCAGAGATGTTCGCCCAAACGAGCATGTTTCTTGAGCGTGTGGTGATCTGGATGTTACGCAATCAGCCGCAACCGCTGAAGGTTGACGATACCATGGCACAATTCTCTGATGGTATTATTAAGTATCTTAAAATCTGCGAGAGCCTTATTACCGATACGCTGAAGAAGGCTTATGGTGATAAGAAGCAGCGCTTTATTGATATGAAGGTGTCTCCAAAACTGGCGAGCCGCATTGCACGTTTGGAGATCGCTTCCTCCGCGCTGGATGTGTTGAAGCTTGCACAGGATCATAAGTTAAAAGAGGAACAGGCCGGGAAGATTTACTTCGAGCTTGGCGCACGTTTGCGCCTTGGCTGGTTGCGTCGTGAGGCGTCCCGTATGCCGGTCAATAGCTATTGGGAGCGTTTGGCGGCTAAAGCGATGATTAGTGAAATGTTCGATCAGCAGCGCCGCCTGGCATCCACTGCCATTGTGAGAGTCTGCTCTAATGGCAAGTGCCCGTCCGATGCGTTGGATGAATGGGAAGCGGAATATGATAAGACGCTCTCGCGTTTCCGCCTTTTCATTGATGATCTGAAGAAGGCTGAAGAAGTGACCTTCCCGATGCTGGTGATTGCCTTGCGTAATGTGGAGGCGATCGGTTAAGCTTTTACTTTCTATCGGTGATGAAAGGGGTGCCCGTACACCCACACATGCTGCGTCAGAGATCTTTTGAGCGCTGCTAGCGCCCTTGCCCTTGGTATTGTGGGTAAATGGAACATTCTGGTGCAATAACAGCACAGCGCCTGTGGATAAGTTCTGTTTCGAACGGTATTTCCCCAAAGTAATGAAGCCTTAATATTTGGCTGTTACTGCTTAGGTATAGCGCACATAGAGGCGTTAAATACCAAAAACAAGAAAGCGGGAAACACACTATGGATACGGAAATTATCGTAAGAAAAAAGCACAATGATTTGCTCACGATGAGCTTCATGCGCAGCACGGCTAAACCAAACACGTTAAAAGCAAAACCAACCTCTTTGTTGGAAATGACGCGTGAAGAATTTAAGGATCGTCTAAATCAGCTCAAAACAAGCCATAGCGGCAAAGCGACTCTCTAAAAATCTTGATCTCAAGGATAGACGAACAAGGTGAGGCGGCGCGATGTTTGAATGCTTAAGTTAAAAGTGATTATTCATGTCGCGCCACTCATCTGAGTCGTCGACCTTTGTTCGCTTAATAGCCCACCAGCCACCCCATTGTGGGCGACGCCAGAGATTCTGAAACCAATTGAAAAAACGCATAAGCTCATTTCCTTTTTTTGCGAGCCTAGCAGTTTGTTGAGAAATAGGAAGCGTGATGTTTGAAGGATGGGGGAGCAAGGCCTGCCTGCCACAGGTGGCGTAGAATCTATAAAATCAACCAGCTGACCATAGCGGGGACGAAGAACAGAGCGAAGGCGGTGCTGAGGAATACGGCGCTGGCCATTTTCTCTGGCTCAGCTTCTAGCAAGGTGGCGAATATGACGGAATTGACGGCCAGCGGCATAAAGGAAAGCAGCAGCGCAACATGGTGTATATCCTCGTTAAACAGATGCATCACGTGGCTGTCTAGCGCGATAAGCCCAAGTACCATGAGCGGCCATGCGATGAACTTGACGGCGAAGGCCATGCTAATGAATTTCCAATCAAGCTTGAGCGAGGTGACGCCGGCCAGTGCAATGCCGACCATCATCATGCCCAGCGTGCTATAGGCCCCGCTTATGGCGGTGAAGAATCCTTCCAGGAAATGCGGCAGGGGAGTCTCTAGCAAGCTCAGCAGCAGGCCAATCAGCGCGCCATGCAGCATGGGCAGGCGGATCATCTTTTGCAGGGCCTCACGGGTCGAAAAATCACCCTTGGTGGTGATATAATAGCCAAGCGTCGTCTCATAAAGCATGGTGCCGATGATCATCATCATATAGATGCCGAGAACGTCTGGTTCGAACAGCAGTGCTGCTACAGGGATACCAAAATAACCGAGATTGCCATTACCGCTGGTGAAGGCCAGAATATTGGCCGATTTATCGTGAAACATGCGGCGTGCAATGTGGTAATGGCCAAGGCTCAGTGTGCAAGAAATCAGAAAGATGAAGACCGGAAGGAGCAAATATTGCTGCTCGATCTGTGCTTTGCTGATTCCGCCCAAGAACATTAAGGGAACAATGATGTAGAAAAGTAGGCGAGATATGCCCTTACCCTCTATCTCCAGCTTTCGAGCAGCGTAAAAACCAAGCGCAATACATAGGTAAAGCCCTGTCATTTTTAACAAAAGCTCGAAACCAAGATCCATCGCCGAATTTAGCTATTCATTTGTTGGAAGAAATCGTCGTTAGATTTCGTGTCTTTCAACTTGCTGGTTAGGAACTCCATTGCATCCAAAGGACTCATCGGATTGAGGATTTTGCGTAAGACCCAAACTTTAGCCAACTCGTCTTTATCATAGAGCAGCTCTTCCTTACGCGTGCCTGATTTAGCGATATCCATTGAAGGATAGACGCGTTTATCAGAGAGTTTGCGATCAAGCACGAGCTCGGAGTTACCGGTTCCTTTGAATTCTTCAAAGATCACTTCATCCATGCGGCTACCGGTTTCGATAAGGGCCGTGGCAATAATGCTCAAAGAACCACCATTTTCGATGTTACGTGCCGCACCGAAGAAACGTTTCGGACGTTGCAATGCGTTCGCATCTACACCCCCGGTGAGGACTTTACCAGAACTCGGCACGACGGTGTTATAAGCACGGCCTAAGCGGGTGATGGAATCAAGCAAGATGACGACATCTTTCTTATGCTCCACAAGACGTTTGGCTTTTTCAATCACCATTTCGGCCAGCGCGACATGGCGGTGGGCGGGTTCATCAAAGGTCGAAGAAACTACTTCGCCTTTCACGGAACGATCCATATCCGTCACTTCTTCCGGACGCTCATCAACGAGTAGAACGATGAGATAGCATTCTGGGTGATTGGCGGTGATAGAATGGGCAATATTTTGCAGCAAAACAGTTTTACCCGTACGCGGCGGTGCGACGATCAGTGTACGCTGGCCCTTGCCTTGCGGTGAAACCAAATCGGCAACACGCATCGAGAGGTCGGGCTTCTTGACCACCTCTGTTTGCTCTATTTCCAGACGCATGCGTTGGTCAGGATAGAGCGGCGTAAGGTTATCGAAAGTTGCTTTCTTGCGCGCCATTTCAGGGGGGTCATAGTTAATCGCAGTGATTGTATCCATCGCGAAATAACGTTCGTTATTCTTGGGAGAGCGCAATTCGCCCTCAACCGTATCGCCGGTTCTTAGGCCGTGAGTCTTTATCTGCTTTGGAGAGATGTAAATATCATCCGGGCCCGCTAGGTAATTAGATTGTGATGAGCGTAGGAAACCAAATCCGTCTTGCAGAAATTCAACCACGCCTTCGCCGACCACGGTTTCGCCTGATTCTGCCATCGCTTTTAGAATCGCAAAAATTTGCTCCTGTTTGAGCATACCAGAGGCATCTTCGACATTGTGCTCCTCGGCTAATTTGAGGAGTTCGTCAGAAGACTTACGTTTGAGTTCTTTAATACTAGCAGACATGGAAAAACCTTAGAAAATGAAAAAATGAGAAAAAGGACAAAGAGCGCGAATGCGCTGCAGGAGCATGAGTATAGGATTAGGCGGGAAAAGTCAAGAGAGGCACTTACTTAATGAATCTTTAACAAAAGTGAGGTATTTTAAATAACTGATAGTAAAGGAGTATTTGAAATGGAAGAAAAGAAACCTAAAATTCTTTGGATCGAAGATGACAAGAATATGAGAATAAATATGGGATTTGCTTTTGAACGCAATTTTGACATTGAATTTGCAGAGAATTACGATGAGGCGATACAAAAAGGCAATGGAAAGTACGATCTTATTGTCAGTGACTATAACTTACAGGAGGGTACGGAAAGAACGGGCGTTAACGCTCAATTCAGTTTGCGTAGGGGGGGGTAACAACCCCGATCATGTTTGCCACTTCAGAGCCTGATAAGGTAGCAACGCACCAAAGTCGCTTAGGAATTGAAGAGAAAAACGCTGTTCTTAATAAAAGAAATTTCTCCCCGTCTGGCTGGAGAGAAGCAATCGGAGAGCAAATTGCAAACGGAAAATCTGGTGAGAAGGAGATCACCTTTCCATAAAGATTAAAACGGTTTCAGCACCGCCAGAAAGACAATCAGAATCAGCAGCACGGTTGGTACTTCATTGGCGAGTCGGAAGAACTTATGGCTTTTTGTGTTGGTATCGGCGGCGAATTTTTTGCGCCAAACAGAACAGGCACCGTGAAAGCCGGCAAGGCCAAGCACGAGCGCTAATTTTGCGTGAATCCACGCGCCGGTACCCGGGCCGCCATAGCCGGTGATCACCACAAGCCAGATACCGAGGCCGAAGGTAAGAATCATCGCAGGGTTCATGATGTAACGTAGGAGCTTATTTTCCATCACCTTCAGTGTTTCAGAGAGTTCTGAACCGACCTTCGCCTCCGCATGGTAAACATAAAGACGCGGCAGGTAAAATAACCCGGCCATCCATGCAGTGAAACTAATGATGTGCAGCGCTTTAAGCGTGAGATAGAGATTTGCGTCCATGAGGGTCTTCTAGCCTAGTTTTCAGGTTTAATCCACCAAGTATCGAAGCCGAGCCCATATTGCGGCGGAGTTTTCGGGCGGCCAAATTTATTCCAAAAAGCCATGCGGAAGCTACCGCTATACCAATGCGCAATAATAACCTGCTCATGCAGTAGAATACGGTCTAAGGCGCGTGCGGCAGGTTCTAAATCTTCCAAAGTTCGGGCTTGGCTAATGCGCGTCAGCATTGCATCCACAGCAGGGTGGCTCATGCCGGTCATGTTATTACTGCCTTCCACCTTGGCTTGGCTCGAATGCCAGTAATTGACCTGCTCAATGCCGGGGAAGACGACGCCCAGATTGATCCAGTTGCTGACGATATCGAAGTCACGGGTTTCGACTCGGCGCTGATATTG
The DNA here is from genome assembly GCA_029252805.1 of Rickettsiales bacterium. Classification (NCBI taxonomy): domain Bacteria; kingdom Pseudomonadati; phylum Pseudomonadota; class Alphaproteobacteria; order Rickettsiales; species Rickettsiales bacterium. The sequence continues at coordinate 21,559 of JAQXAR010000059.1, read as the reverse complement.
TGCATCATCAACTAAGCGAATGCGCCCCTCAATGCCGAGTTTCTTAAGCCCGCGCAGCATAGGCATAATCACACGCTGCATGGTCGGCTGGTTTAGCATGAACTCGATACTTAGAGGTTTTCCGGTCACAGGGTTGATGCGCTTGCCTTCTTTTAGCTCATAGCCAGCCGCCTTCAAAATTGCCTGCGCTTTGAGTAAATTGTCGCGATTCTGGCCGCTGCCATCGGAGGCGGGCACCTTATGTTCTTGTGTAAAAAGTTCAGCAGGCAATGAGTCTCTAAATGGCTCTAGCAGTATAAGTTCAGCTTTTGAGGGCAGGCCAGTAGCCGCAAATTGCGTTTTTCCGAAGAAGCTCGCGTTGCGCAAATAAGCACCGTAAAAGAGTGCTTTATTGGTCCATTCAAAATCCATGGTGAGTGCAATGGCTTCGCGCACGGCACGATCGGATAAGTCCGGTTGGCGTAGATTGAAGAAAAATGCCTGCATACCTTGCGGCGTGGCATCGGGCAGTGCGATTTTAATCAGACGCCCGTTTTTGACGGCTGGAGAATCATAAGCTGTGGCCCAATTGCGTGAGATGTATTCACGGTGAATGTCGAACTCGCCGGCTTTGAGCGCTTCCAGCTGTATGGTCGAATCGCGATACACATCGTAACGCAGCGTATCCATATTATAATGACCGCGATTTACGGGGAGGTTTTTACCCCAGTAATCAGGGTTGCGTTGATAGGTGATGCTGCGCCCGACATCGACCTGAGATATGCGGTAGGGGCCGCTTGCAACGGGGGGAGTGAGGGTGGTTCTCTCAAACTCGACCGTTTCATAATAGTGTTTTGGTAGGATCGGCAGGGTCGCGGCGAGGATGGGCGCTTCGCGATTTGTGTCATCGGTGAAGGTGATTCTCACGCGATTAGGGCCGGTTTTATCGGCTTTCTCCAGTGGCTGATAGGTGATGCGATAAACAGGGTCAGCCTTTGTCTTAAGGGTCTCTAGCGTCCAGATCACATCTTCGGGTGTGACCGGTCTTCCGTCCTGCCACGTTGCTTTAGAATTGAGCTCAAACTCAATCCAACTTTTATCATCTGCCAGCTTGAAGCGTTTGGCGAGCAAGGGGTAATAGGTTTGCGGCTCATCCAGCGCACCTGTCATGAGTGAGTCATAAATCAGGTTTAATCCAGGCGCTTTGACGCCTTTGAGGATAAAGGCATTCACACTATCGAAACTAGAGGAGCTCGCCATCTTCGCCGTGCCGCCTTTAGGCGCGTTGGGGTGGGCATAGTCAAAATGCGTGAAATCCGCTGAATATTTCGGACTGCCAAACAGCACGAGTGCATGATTCCAGCTCGCGGCTTGCGTTGAAAGCGGCAATAGAAAAAGGAGTAAAAATAAAATGCGCATGGCCTAATGCTATAACGCAGGAATAATTCTTATGCCAATGATGATTCGTTTAACTTTATGGTAGGCTTTTGCTGATAGTCTCATGCGTTGAGGGGCCGAATGACAAAGAATAACCCAAAACGAAAGTATAAGTTGAGCATTGGCGGGCATCGCGGAAACGGCCAAACGGACCATCCCGATTTGAACGCGAATGACTACGTGCAGAAGTACCCTGAGAATACGCTTGCCTCAATTGAAGCCGCGATTAAAGCGGGCGCCGATTTTATCGAAATAGATGTCGTGCTCTCCAAAGATGCCATTCCGATGGTGATTCACGGTAACGATCTGCGCGAGCATGTGTTTAAGCAGGAGCTGCCCGAGGATAAATATTTTGTCGGGCAATATACCAGTCAAGAGCTGCAGGGAATGCGTGTTGGTCGCAGAGAATCTCGCGATGCGACGATCCCCACGTTAATGCAAGTGATGGAAATGCTGGCAAAGCGTAATCGTGCCTCAAAGTCACGGGATCGACCTGCCATTATGCTCAATATCGAACTGAAAGGTGTGCGGGGAACTGATGCCCCGCGCAGGAAATCTCCCCATTTGGCCGAGGCAGTGCACAAAGCGATAGAGGCGAGCGAGTTACAGCCGGAGCATATTTTATTGTCTTCCTTTGTGCAGACGTACTTAAAAGAGACGAAAGAGGTTATGCCGAACATTGCGCGCGGCATGCTTTTTACGGCGGTGGAAGATCAAGGATACGGACAAAAGACGTTTCTGCATGAGGCAGATAACGGGGATGTATCCTGTTATGACGCGTTTGCATCTGACCGAGTGAGGCAATTGCATGCGCAATTAGAGCTCTGCGCCGTGCATCCAGAAATGACACATTTGGTAAGGCCAGATGACGCGCGCGATCTTTTGACGGCGCTGAGTCAAGATAAGTGCTACCGTTCGCCGATAGGTAAGAAGCTCGCTGTTAATACGTGGTGCTTACAAGAGAATGCGAATGAAGCGATGGACGCCACAATTATGGGAGTGATTGAGAGAGTTTCAAAATGTGGCCTGCCTCTGGGCATTATCACGAATCATATTAAGCGCCTTAGAGTACTCGCTGATACGCTGCTCTAGCCTAAGCCGCTTACCCGGGGCTCATTACTTCCCGGTTGGAATGGTCGTGAAGAGCTCGTTTTTATCGCGGATAAGGCGGGTGAGTGCATAATCGCGACCGGCTTTGCGTGCAGAGCTTAGAGCATTCTCAACATCTGCGATCACTTTGATCTCTTGATCGTTAATACGAACAATAATGTCGGCGATGCGCAGGTTTTGCTTCGCGGCCGCCGAATCGTTTTTGATATCAACAATCAGCACGCCGCTTAATGCTTCGGGTAAGCGGTATTTCTTGCGCATCACGCCATCGATCGTGGCAAGCTCCAGACCTACGAGTTTTTTCGTTTTTACGCCTGCGGGCATATCGGCCTTTGGCTTAGCGTCTTTACCGTCGGCCAATTCACTCGTTTCGTCTAGCTCGCCAAGGATAACGCTGGTTGAGCGCTTCTTTCCATCGCGGTAATACGCGATTGCGACTTCTTTGCTGACTTTCGTTTCTGCCACAATACGCGGTAATTTGCGCATTCCGGTGACGGGCTTGCCATCAAAGCTGAGAATAATATCACCGGGTTTGAGGTCTGTTTTAGCGGCGGGAGAATCCTTGGTGATTTCCAATACGAGCGCGCCGGCGGCATCCGTTAACCCAACGGCGCTGGCCATTTCATCGGTGACTTCTTGAATTTTGACGCCCAACCAGCCGCGATAGGTCCGGCCATGTTCGCGTAATTGATCGAGCACGGGCTTTGCTAATGCAGAAGGAACGGCAAAACCGATTCCGACATTACCGCCTGAAGGCGAGAAGATAGCCGTGTTGATACCAATCACTTCGCCGTCCATATTGAACATAGGGCCGCCGGAGTTGCCGCGATTGATCGCAGCATCGGTTTGTAGGAAATCATCAAACGGGCCGGCATTAATAGAACGAGAGCGCGCAGAGATAATCCCCGCAGTGACCGTTCCGCCAAGGCCAAACGGGTTGCCGATTGCCATAATCCAGTCACCCACACGAACGCTATCAGAGCCTCCGAAACGTACGAAAGGCAGTGGCTCTTTGCTCTCTACTTTGAGCAAGGCGAGGTCAGTTTTAGGATCGCGACCTACAACTTTGGCTTTTAGCGATGTGTCATCTTGCAGGATAACACTCACTTCATCCGCTTCCGCAATCACGTGGTTGTTGGTCACGACATAGCCTGCTGCATCGATGATAAAGCCGGAACCGAGTGACGTGACCTCGCGCTCTTTGGGTTTGGCCATGCCACCGCGACCGCCTTGTTGTTTTTCGAGCTGGTCGAAAAACTGTCGGAACGGATCAAATTGTGGATCATCCGGGAGCTGGAACATGAACGGCATGCCGGCCATTTCGCCTTTCTTTTGCTTCACCTTCTGCGTGGTTGAGATGTTAACAACGGCTGGAGTAAGCTTTTCCACTAAAGGGGCAAAGCTTTCCGGCGCGCCCCGCGCAAAGGCGGGGGCGGTTAACATGAATAAACCAGCAAAAATTGAGCTAAAAAGACGCATCATCAATTAGTTCCCCAAATACTTAAGAAAGTCGCTATCGGGAGAGAGAATCATCGTCGTATCATCGCTATCGATAGAAGTTTCGTAAGCTTGTAGCGCACGGTAAAACTCGAAGAAGCTAGCATCTTGTTCAAATGCTTCCGCATAGATCTTCGTTGCTATTCCTTCGCCTTCACCACGGATGGTTTGAGCTTTCTGGTTCGCATCGGCCATGATCTCAGCCTGCTCACGTTCCGCTGTTGATTTAACCTTCAACGACTCTTCTTGACCTTGCGAGCGGAATTTCTGTGCTTCTTCAGCAAAATTTGCCCGCATACGGTTAAAGGTAGAGAGCGAGATTTCTTCCGGTAAATCGGCACGGTTGATACGAACATCAACCACATCAATACCGAAGCCACGACGCGCCACTTCTTCTTTTACGAAGCCATCGACCGCTGCTGCTGCAAGACTCTCTACGGTTTCACGCGCGGAGCGAAGGAGACGACGGTTCACTTCCTTACGGATATCGAGCATAATTTGCACCCGTTGATCCGAAAGTAGATCGCGCAGACCCTTTTTACCCAAGACTTCACGCACAGAAGAGAAAACGATAGAGCGAAGTTGCTCGTTCAAGTTCCGTTCATTACGCACCGATTGATAGAAAAGGAGCGGGTCAACAATCACGTATTTCACGAATGCATCGACGACGACACGCTCTTGAATGCCGCGCTTTTCATCGACCATGTTGATCTCTTCGGGTTTGGCGTTAAATTCCAAGATCCGTTTGTCGTAACGCGTAAGATCCTGAATGAACGGTGTTTTAAAATAAAGCCCAGGCTCTTGTATGCTACGGATCGGTTTACCAAATTGTAGCACCAGCACTTGCTCGGTTTGATGCACAATAAACGCGGCCTGCATCAACGCAAATGCGCCAACAGCCAAAATACCAATGAGGAAAGGAGTTTTTTTCATCTTAATTACCAGCTTTCTTCAAACGGTTATTTTGCACTTCTGGCAGCGGCAAATAAGGCAGCACCCCGCCAGAGGCTTTTTTGTCGATAATCACTTTTGGCATGTCCGCCATGATTTTCTCCATAGACTCCAAATACATACGCTTTCGCGTGACATCTTTTGCCACTTTATACTCGTTATAAACCGATAAGAAGCGTGAAGCCTGACCTTTAGCCTCAGCCACCGTTTCCGCTTTATAAGCTAAAGCACGCTGCTCCATTTGAGCCGCCTTACCTTTGGCCACCGGAATGATCTGGTTTTTATAACGGTTCGCTTTACTGACTTCGGTCTCTAAATCTTGCTCTGCCTTTTTGACGTCCTGATAGGAGTCAATGACTTCATCGGGCACATCAGGCTTACGCAAGTTAACGCCGACAATCGTGATACCGGCCTTATATTGGTTGAGAACGTCTTGGATACTTTTCGTGCTGCGTTCCGCAATTTCTGCCTGACCTTTGTCAATAATATAGGCTAAAGGCATTTGACCGATCACTTCGCGCATCACAGATTCTGCAACAGGACGGATCGTTTCCACCGGTTGACGGATGTTAAACAAGAAATCTGCCGTCCGGTTTGGATCAATTTTCCACTGAACATCAAAGTTAATGTCTACGAGGTTCAAATCACCGGCGAGCATGCGGTTATCTTCGTTACGGCTAAATTGGTCGCCACGAATTTCTACCTTGTTGATACTGGTAACCGAAGGTGTGTAAACCGTCTCAAACGGGGCAGGTAGGTGGTAATGTAAGCCTGGACCCGTCGAGTTCGTATATTGACCGAAGCGAAGCACAACGCCCTGTTCATCAGCACCGACACGGTAGATGCCTGAAGCAAGCCACAATACGAAAATTGCGACAACCGCAAGGATTATCCCTTTTTTCTGATCAGGTTCGTCACCGCCTTTATTGAACATATGTTTGAATTGATCCTGTCCTTTACGGAACATATCATCAAAATCGTTGCCTGGAGGAGGGGGACGTTTACCGCCGCCGCCTGAACTTCCTGGTTTTGGACGACCCCATGGGCCTGAATCATTCGCCATATTTACCCTGCTTGTGTTTTTGTTGTGATGCTCCATATATAGGCATTCAACTCACTGGTTCAAGGATATCTCGACGATTGGTCGCTTTATTTACGTCCTTGTTCACCTACCTTTAAGATCAGGAGAATAAAATGGCACTGAAGCCCCCGCAGATAAATCATCTCCCGCTCAATGGAGTCGAGCGTGTTATTGCCATTGCTTCAGGCAAAGGCGGTGTTGGAAAATCAACAACCACCGTCATGCTTGCGCATGCTTTAGCCGCACAAGGTCAGTCGATTAGCATTCTAGATGCTGATATTTACGGCCCTTCCGTTCCGCGAATGTTGAACCTTGCCGGTCAGCCTGAGCTAGAAGAGGGTCTGATGATTCCGCCAGCCAATTACGGCATTGGCTGCAACTCCATGGGCTTTTTGTTGCCAGAAGAGACTGCTGCTGTATGGCGCGGGCCAATGGTCACTAAGGCGCTGGCTAAATTAGCGCGCGGCACGCGGTGGACGGCGCAAGGTGAGCAGACGAAGTTACTTGTCGATTTCCCGCCAGGAACCGGTGATGTGCAGCTTTCGATGGCGCAGCAAGTGCCGATGGATGGTGTGGTTATCGTCACGACGCCGCAGGATGTCGCAGTGGCCGATGCGCGCAAAGCAGCTGATATGTTCCAGAAGGTGAATATTCCCATCCTAGGCGTGGTCGAGAATATGAGCTGGTTTGAAGATGCGCAAGGTAACCACCACGCCCTATTTGGCGAGGGGGGGGGAGCAAAGCTGGCGGAAGCAATAGACGTGCCGTTACTAGCGCAAATCCCGCAGATTCCAGCGCTTGTCACGGCAATGGATAGGGGCGCGCAGCCCAATTCAACAGAGGTTTCTCTTTACAGCGAAATACTTAAGCACCTATAAGTGCGCTCCAAGTAAATAGGAGAATATATCATGCTTAAAGTTATCGAATTACTATCTGAGTCAGAAAAATCATGGGAAGACGCGACGAAAAAAGGCGTTAAACATGCTGGCAAAACCATCAAGCACATTCGTTCTGCTTACGTACAAGAATTTAGCACCGTTGTTGAAGATAACGAAGTGACTAAATTTCGCGTGAACGTAAAAATCACGTTCGAAGTAAAGAACTAGAACTGATTGCGAAGCCAAGTTAATTGGCGTTTTGCATAGTGGCGGGTGTTCTGTTTAGACAGGGCGCCCGCTTCTTCGATGGAGAGCTCTCCGGCAAGGTGAGAGGCTAACTCCGCCACTCCAACCGCTTTCATCACGGGCACATCCGGCGCATATTTCTTGGCAAGTAGGCCCTTCACCTCATCCAAGGCTCCGGCGGCTAGCATGCTCTCAAATCGAGTATCGCAGCGTTCATAAAGCTCTTTGCGGGGCAGTTCGATAATGTCTAATTCGAAGGTCGCTTGTGGGAAGGGCGGTTCTTTTGGCATGGCTTGCCATTCGCTCATTGGTTTGCCTGTTCCCAGATAGACTTCATAGGCACGAATCATGCGCTGAGTATTGGCCGGCGGGATGTTCTTTACGACCTTCGGATCAACTCTAGAGAGTTTCTCATAAATGCTAGAGTTACCGTCTGACTCTGTTTCTCGGGTGATTTCTGCGCGAATTTCAGGCGCAATATCGGGGATCGGTGAGAGGCCTTCCATCAGCGCTTTTAAGTAAAATCCTGTGCCGCCGCAGACGATCGGTAATTTATTCTCAGTCCAGCATTGTTCGATTTCAGGTTTAAGCATGCTGAGCCAATCGCCGACGCTCGCGACTTTATCGCCGGACCAAATACCGTAAAGGCGATGATCAGCCTGTGCGAGTTCTTCCGCGCTTGGCCGCGCAGAAAGAATCTGTAAATCTGCGTAACATTGCGTGGCATCGGCATTTAAAATCACGCCATTTGCGGCGGTCGCTAACTCAATGGCTCGTGCAGATTTTCCGCTAGCGGTGGGGCCGGCGATGATGTGGATTTTGTTTTGGGTCATAATCAGATTACCTTAACGTAAAATTTGTTAGCATGTGCTGAGAAACACGTTTGTAGGCGATGAGAGTAAAGAATCTAAGCGGCGACGACATTCACAATCTTATTAGGCACAACAATCACTTTACGCACGGTTTTGCCTTCGAGGAATTTGGCGACATTATCCACTTTAAGTGCTGCTTCTTCTGTTGCGTCTTTGGGATGATCGACTGGGACGTCAATCGTGCCGCGCAGCTTGCCATTGACTTGAATGCCGAGCGTGATTTTATCTTCCACTAGGAATTCGAGGTTGGCTTTTGGCCAAGCCGTATCCACCAACCATTCCTTATTGCCGAGCAACTCCCAGCATTCTTCTGTAAAGTGAGGTAGGAACGGGTTTAGCATTTGTAATAGAGCACAGATAGCCTCTGACCGTGCATTAGATGCACCTTGGTGCGCGGTGATGGCGTTGGTTAACTCACGCAAACGGGCGACCGCTTTGTTAAAGTGGAAGCCGTCAATATCGGCTGTCACACTTTCAATTGTCTTATGCGTTGTGCGGCGTAACTCCAGCACTTCGCCGTCGGAGGCTTTGCCTTCAGCAGGGGTGCTAGCCAACCGCCATAGCTTGTTGAGATAGCGCCATGCACCTTCAACGCCGGCTTCAGTCCATTCCAGATCGCGCTCTGGCGGCGAATCGGACAGCATGAAGAGGCGGGCGGTATCGGCACCGTAGCCTTCAATAATGCCGCGCGGGTCGACCGTATTGCGCTTGGATTTACTCATCTTCTCGATACGACCGAGGATGATTGGCTTTTGGCTTTCGATCTTCACCCATATGCCGGAATCATCTTTTTCCACTTCGTCAGGGTAAAGCCAGTCGCCATTGGCATCTTGATAGGTTTCGTGGCAGATCATGCCTTGGGTCATTAGGCCCTTAAATGGCTCTGAGACGTTAAGATAGCCGCATTTCTTTAATGCCTTCGTGAAGAATCGTGCATAGAGCAGATGCAGCACCGCATGTTCGATCCCGCCAATATATTGATCCACCGGCAGCCATTTATTGGCTTCTTCAGGAGTGAAAAGACGATTCTGGTCTTCGGAGGCATATTGTGCGAAATACCAACTCGATTCAAAGAACGTATCGAACGTATCGGTTTCGCGCAGCGCGGCGGTGCCACATTCTGGGCAATCGACATGCTTCCAGGTTGCGTGATGGTCCAACGGGTTTCCGGGCTTATCGAACGTAACATCTTCGGGGAGTTCTACGGGGAGCTGATCCTCTGGAACCGGCACGATACCGCAGTCTTCGCAGTGAATCATCGGGATTGGGCAGCCCCAATAACGCTGACGAGAGATACCCCAATCACGCAGGCGATAATTGGTTTGTTTGGTGCCGATATCAAGCGCTTCTAGTTTTGCAACCGCTGTTGCTTTTGCTTCATCGCTCGTTAGGCCGTTCAAGAATTCTGAATTTATCAACGCGCCGGGGCCTGTATAGGCTTCAGTGAGTTCGCCTTTTTCATCACCTTGAATGACGGGAAGAATGGGTAAATCGTACTTCTTGGCGAAATCGAAATCGCGTTGATCATGCGCGGGGCAGGCGAAAATGGCGCCGGTACCGTAATCCATCAACACGAAGTTCGCGATATAGAGCGGGTGCGCCTTGCCGGTGAAAGGGTTAGTGGCGGTCAGGCCCGTATCAAAGCCGCGCTTTTCCGCTGTTTCAATGGCCTCTTCAGAGGTGCCACTGCGGTTGCAATCATCAATAAATTCTTGCAGTTCCGCATTGGTTTTAGCGAGCTCTATGGCGATTGGGTGGCCCGGAGAAAGTGCCGCGAAGCTCATACCAAACAGTGTATCGGGTCTGGTTGTATAGACTTCCAGTTTTTCGCCGCTGCTAAGGTCGAACTTAAGGGTGGCGCCGATCGACTTGCCGATCCACTTTTCCTGCATGATTTTAACACGGTCAGGCCAGTTGGGTAGCTCATCTAGCGCGCTGAGAAGTTCTTCAGAAAATTCAGTCGTCTTAAGGAACCACTGATTGAGCTTGCGACGCTCAACTAAGGCGTTAGAGCGCCACCCGCGGCCATCGATGACTTGTTCATTGGCGAGTACGGTATTATCGACCGGGTCCCAATTGACGTAGGATTCTTTGCGGTAAGCGAGGCCGTTCTTTACAAAATCGAGGAAGAACTTTTGCTCATGCTGGTAATATTCGGGCGTGCAGGTGGCGAGCTCGCGGCTCCAATCATAAGAAAAACCGATAGCCTTAAGCTGCTCGCGCATGGTGTCGATATTTTGTTTAGTCCAGTCACCCGGATGCACGTTACGTTCAATCGCCGCATTTTCTGCCGGCAAACCAAACGCATCCCAACCGATAGGGTGCAGTACATTATAGCCCTGAGCTTTACGCGCGCGCGCAACAACATCGCCGAGCGTATAGTTACGCACGTGTCCCATATGGATATTACCCGAAGGATATGGGAACATTTCCATCACATGGTAAGTGGGCTTGTCGCTATTGCTTTCAGCCTTGAAGCACTCTTTCTCATCCCAACGTTTTTGCCACTTGGTTTCAGCGGCGCGGAAGGGGTAACGCTCAGGAGTATCAATCATAATATTCTAGGATAATTTAGGGTTAAGATTCATCCCTCAAGCGGTTAACACGTAATTCGCGTGCCCGCGTGAGGATGGTATTTTCAAGCTTACGAGCCAAATCAGGGCTAACTTTAATGTCGCGCCAGTTGCCCTCGCTGCCGATTGCTTGCTTAAAGAGCGTCAATTTAATCGCATCTGCGCGCAAGGTGGAATCTAAAATCAGGGCGTTAACTTTAAAACGTTCGCCCGGGCTGTTCGGATCTTCGTACCAATCAGTTAATACCGTGCCACCAAAAGGATCCGCTGCGGTGAAGGGCATGAAAGCGAGCGTATCAAGGGTTGCGCGCCATAGGAAGCTGTTCACACCGAGACGAGCGCCGCTTTCGCTTGCGCCACCATCGCCGCCAAGGATATTCCATCCATCGGAGCCCGTTAACTTGCCGCGGCGCTCTTCACGTGCATCTTCAGGGGTAAGGGGGGTGTCATTTACACCGCCCTTTAATACATCACAGCCATTTAGGAAAAGGGCGGTGGTTGCTATCATTATCCATTTTATCATGGTGCTAGATTTAGCAGATAGGATTGGCATGGCAATAGCTTATCTTTTATGTTTAAATTAGGAACATGATCTTAAAACAAAATATACCGAATTATCTGACGGCTCTGCGGATTGCGATTATCCCGCTTATGCTGGCGGTATTCGTGATCCCGGACGGTATAGGCAACGTGGTTGCGGCGGGTTTATTCGTGTTGGCGAGCATTTCAGATTTCTTCGATGGCTATTTAGCGCGCAAATGGAATGTGCAATCTTCTATGGGGCGCTTTCTAGATCCGATTGCCGATAAGCTATTGATCGCGGCTATTTTAATCCTTCTCGTTGATGCGCGAGTGGTTGAGGGTTGGCATATTTTGCCGGCTATTGCGATCCTCTGCCGTGAGATTCTCGTGTCCGGCTTACGTGAGTTTCTGGCCGAAGTAAAAGTGGTCGTACCTGTGACGAATTTGGCGAAATGGAAAACCGGCGTGCAGATGGGTGCGTTATTTTTCATGCTGCTTGGGCCGATCACGCCCTTATGGCTGGGCGGCGATAGTTTTGGCCTGCTACTATTGTGGCTTGCCGCTACCTTAACGCTTTATACTGGGTATAATTACCTCGTGCAGGGTTTGAAACATTTCTAAAAGGACCCATGATGACGGATAAAGAACCAAAAGATGCTCGCTTAGGCGGCAGTCGCCCAAAGGGTAAGTTGCCGCATATTGAAAAGCGCAAAAAATCGCACCCTGCGAATAAAGCGTTTAACCTCTTTATTCTCGCCTTTATGGCCTATGCTCTTTATCTTTATATGCAAAGGGGCGGAGATGCAGGCATACTCAATGAGTTGGGCGATCAGCTCGATGTCATAGAAACGCCGCGCGCAGGAGATCCGCGTATTGATCGGTTAAAGCACCATCAACGCGCTAATGCGCTTTCGCGTATTTTCCCACAGGAACGTTCAAGCGTAACATGGCAGGCACTGCAAGAGGGTGCCGGCGCTCCGGCAAGTTGTGGGCAAGAAGTGACCTATCGTTTAATTAGCGGATTTGGTAGCGACCAGACGGTGAGCGAACCGAAAACCCTAAGGCTTGGTAGCGTTGATGCGCCGCAGGGTTTAACGCTCGGCTTGGAAGGCATGCGTGTAGGCGAAGTGCGCAAAATAGGCATTCCGCCAGCGCTTTGGACGGGCGCTCGCCCAACAGAAGGGCCGCCCATTCAAGTAACCCATGTCACGGCAGAATTGCAAAAGATTGCCGGCGAGGTGCCGCAAGCAGAAATGCCATTGCGCCGCTTCTTGATACGTGGTGGGAGCGGGTTTCCGCTACGATGCGGTGATCTCGCAATTATGCATTTAACGCTCTGGAGTGGTGAAGGTAAAAAACTCTTTAGCTCGCTTGGTGGCGCGCCGGTTTATTTTTATCTGGGTGAAGGGAAAGCGCCTTACGGGATTGAGCGCGGCGTGCTGAAAATGGCGCCGGAGGGTTTATATAGCCTTGCACTCTCGCCAGAGCTGATGAAGCCTCTCGTACAAGGAGGCACGGTAAGTCCGCCTCCGCCTTACGCGGTGCAAGCGTTCCCGATGGATTTAGAATTGCCGGAAGGTCAGATGGTTTTGGTCGATATTGATTATCCAAAAGAACTGCCGGCTGCCGCAAGCCCACGCTTGCCTCAGATGCAAAGCCCTGCTACGCAAGCGCCTGTCATTAACCCTCAAATTGAAAAGTAAATAACATGTCTGAACTCGTCCTTGCTGATCGCTTAAATTCGATGAAACCTTCGCCGACCATGGCGGTAACGGCAAAAGCAGCACAGATGAAGGCTGAAGGCATTGATGTGATTGGCCTTGGTGCGGGTGAGCCTGATTTCGATACACCAGAGCCGATCCGTAATGCCGCGAAAAAGGCGATGGACGAGGGTCAGACGCGCTATACGCCAGTGGGTGGGACTCCTGCGTTAAAACAAGCGATTGTTGCTAAATTTAAACGCGAAAATGACATTGACTATGCGGCGGACGAAATCATCGTCGGCTGTGGCGGTAAACAAGTGCTATTTAATGCATTGCTTGCCAGCGTAAACCCAGGTGATGAAGTGATCATTCCCGCGCCATACTGGGTGTCGTACCCGGATATGACGCGTTTTGCAGAAGGCCTGCCCGTAATGGTGGATTGTCCGGCAGAGCAAGGCTTCAAACTAACGGCTGACAGCCTAGAAGCGGCGATTACGAGCAAATCAAAATGGCTCATTCTTAACAGTCCATCAAATCCAACCGGTGCCGTTTATACTAAGGACGAGCTGCTCGCGCTTATCGCCGTGATTGAACGCCACCCGCACCTCATGGTGATGTCTGATGATATTTACGAGCATTTGGTTTATGGCGATACGAAATTCTACACGCTCGCGCAGCTCGCCCCGCAGTTAAAATCACGTATCCTTACCGTCAATGGCGTATCGAAAGCCTATGGTATGACTGGTTGGCGTATTGGTTATGCGGGTGGCCCGGCAGCCTTGATTAAAGGCATGAGCAAGATTCAGTCGCAAAGCACGTCCAATCCATGCTCCATCTCTCAAGCGGCAGCGGTGGAAGCCTTAAATGGCGACCAAAGCTTCCTTAAGGAGTGGCGTACTGCGTTCGCGCGTCGCCGTGATCTCGTCGTGAGCAAATTGAACGCCATTGAAGGTATCGATTGCCTCACTCCTGAAGGCGCATTTTACGTGTTCCCAAGCTGCAAAGCCTTGCTAGGCGGCACACTCAAAACGGCAACCGATTTTAGCGCTTACTTGCTGGATGAAGCCAAAGTCGCCGTCGTCATGGGTGAAGCCTTCGGCATGGACGGTCACTTCCGCATCTCCTACGCCACCAGCGACGAAGCCCTCGAAGAAGCTTGTACACGTATTGCTGCGGCGGTTGCGAAACTTTAATTTTAGTTTAAATCTCTCTCTTCCGGCTTTCCCAAAAGGGTGATAGTTCTTAAATATAGGTTCAAAAGAGTCTGACAAAATAAAAGCCCCTGAGCAACGTGCTGCAGGGGCTTTTATTTTGTTTAAATGGAAGTCAGAAACTAGTTCTGCGCTTTATCGACCATTTTGTTTTTATTGATCCACGGCATCATGCTGCGGAGTTTCTCGCCGACGGCTTCGATCGGGTGTTTTGCATGTTTCTCGCGATATTGTTCAAGCTCATGAGGGCCTTGTGTGGCGCGATCTTTCATGAAGTTCTCAGCGAATTTACCCGATTGGATATCTTCCAAGACGCGTTTCATTTCGGCTTTGGTTTCCGAAGTGATAATGCGTGGACCCGTTACATAGTCGCCATATTCAGCGGTGTTACTGATAGAGTAACGCATGTTGGCCATACCGCCTTCATACATTAAATCAACGATCAATTTCGTTTCGTGCAAGCACTCAAAGTAAGCCATTTCAGGTGGGTAACCCGCTTCTGTTAGCGTCTCAAAGCCGGCTTGGATCAGGTGGGTTAGGCCACCGCAAAGCACGGCTTGCTCGCCAAATAGATCGGTTTCGCATTCGTCTTTAAAGGTAGTTTCGATAATGCCGCCTTTGCCGCCGCCCACGCCTGCTGCCCATGCCAGTGCGATCTCTTTTGCATTGCCAGTGGCATCTTGTGCGATTGCGATCAGGCAAGGCACGCCGCCGCCTTTGAGGAATTCACCGCGTACTGTGTGGCCAGGGCCTTTCGGAGCGATCATGATCACGTCAGAGCTTTCAGGGGCTTTGATATAATCGAAGTGAACGTTAAAACCGTGCGCGAAAGCAAGCGCGGCGCCGTCTTTCAAATTAGGCGCGATGTCGTTGGCGAAAATCTCCGCTTGGTTCTCGTCCGGTGCGAGGATCATCACGATATCAGCCCATTGTGCGGCCATCGCAGGAGTCGTCACATCAAAACCAGCATTCTTGGCTTTCACTGCGGAGCTTGAGCCCTCACGCAATGCGACTTTCACATTCGTACAGCCGCTATCTTTAAGGTTCAGCGCATGCGCGTGACCTTGGCTACCATAACCAATAATGGCGATATTTTTATCTTTAATAAGGCCGAAATTTGTATCGGCATCGTAGTAAACTTGCATTTTAGAACGCTCCACTCATTTATCTTGAGGGGTGTTTATGGAGTTAATTGTCCTAAAAAGCAAGGATTTCTGTGTCTTTGCGGGCTTTGCATCTTCGACACTCTTAATCTCATTGGCCCGTGTGAGGGCATAATCACGTTCGCGGTAAAGCGAAGTTATGCGGCTAATTTCATGTTCGGCAATATCCATGCGGCCCAAAACAGCGGCCCCTAATTGCAGGCTAGCCTCGTACATTTCCGAAACGGCGAGGCTCGCGCCAGCCCCTTCCAACTTAAGCAGATTTTGCAAATCATCGGCTCGCGCGATAATGGGAAGGTCTGGAGCCATACTATGCATGGCAATCACCGTTTTATGGGCGCTGGGGAAATCATTCATGGTCACCACAGCTGCGCTGGCTTTTTCAAGGGAGACGGCGTGCAGTACCTCGCGGCGGGTGCCATCCCCAAAATAGACGGATTTTCCGTCTTTACGGCAGAGATTGACGATAGATGGGTCGGTATCGAGGGCGATATAGTTAATGCCTTCGGCTGCCAGAAGTTTGGCGACCGTTTGTCCTACGCGGCCATAGCCACAGATCACGACGTGGTTAGCAAGATCGAGCGTTTCGCCGGTGCTATCGGTCGCTTCAGGAATTTCCGGCAAGCGGCGTTTCTGCGCGAGATGCGCACCTAGAGCGTAAGCCAGCGGGGTCAGTGCCATGGTTACGGCAACGACCAGCATCAGATGTTGGGCAAGTTCCGCGCTTAACAATCCGGTTGTGAGGGCCTGTCCGAAGAGAATGAAGGCGAATTCTCCGCCTTGCGACAGAAGTAAGCCGGCATGCATGGAGGCGCCCATGCTGAAGTGAAAGAGGCGGCAGAGGGCAACAATAACGGCGGCTTTGCCGAGCATGAGAGCAAAGGCGAGTCCGAAGATGGTTACCGGTTCTTTGATGAGCAAGGCAATATCGACCGACATGCCGACCACCATGAAGAAGAGGCCTAGTAAGATCCCCTTATAGGGCAGAATATCGGCTTCAACCTGATGTTTATATTCGGTTTCGGCGACGAGTAAGCCTGCGACAAAGGCGCCCAAAGCCATGGATAAGCCGGCGGCATGAAAACCGTAGCTGATGCCGAGTACGACCAGTAAGGTAAACGCGGAAAAAACTTCACTTTGTTCCAAAGAAGCGATCAGGCGGAAGATCGGTGGCAATAATAAGCGACCGCCGATAAACACAAGCGCGAAGGTGATGACTGCCTTTAGCCCAGCCTCTTGCAGGGCTTGGGTAATGGAGGAGTCTGTAACCGCCAATAGCGGTACGAGCACCAACAATGGCACGACGGCGAGATCCTGCATGAGCAGCACGGAAAGCGATAAACGCCCCAATTGTGCCTGCTGTTTGCGCTTCTCCGCGACAATTTGCAGAACCAAAGCGGTGGATGAAAGCGCAAGACCAAAGCCGATAATGATCGAGGCCTCAACGGATTGTCCTGTCAGATGGGCAAGCCAACCGATGATAATGCCTGAAAGCAGCACTTGCAGCCCACCAAAGCCGAAGACTTGAGTACGCATCGCGCGCATCTGGGTGAAAGAAAGCTCGGTACCGATAACGAACAGGAGCAGAACGACGCCTAATTCTGCAATATGTGAAATCTCTGCCACATCTTCAATGATACTAAAGCCAAAAGGGCCAATCAGTGCGCCAGCGACAAGGTAGCCCAAAACAGAACTAAGGCGTAATTTACGAAACACCGCCACAACGCCAACGGCCGCCGCTAGTAAAATTAAAAGTTGAAGAATCGCATCCATGCCCAAAAGTTTAAGCTGCTATTAGGGAAGAGGCAATAGCCCTATAAAATTTCGCGGGTAATATTCTTACTTTCTTCGACGCCGGGTTGGTTAAAAGCATCCACTTCCATCAGACCGGCCATGAAGATAGTTTCCATCATATAATGCTGGAGTAAGGCGCCGATTGAGAATTCGGAATCATCTTTCAATCCAATATGGCGTGTTGCGACGCCAGAATTGATAAGGCTTTGTTGCGTTGCCTTCGCTTGGGCGTCGATCACATCGCCGATGGTGAGGCCGCCGAGATAATTCATGCCGATACTTGCCGCGAGCTCCGGGTTGATTTTATCGCCTTTACCCGCATTTTCGAGTGTGATGAAGGTGATGAGCTTGTCTTTGGGCCCTTCAGCATAAAGCTGCAACTGGCTGTGCTGGTCGACCGCACCCAAAGCCGCAACGGCGGTGGTGCCTTTGCCTTGCTTGCCGACAGACTCGCCCCAAAGCTGCTGATACCAGCGACCAAGGTTTTGCAAGCGATCGACATAAGGCATGGCGACCGAGATACTCTTGCCTTTAAGGCTGAGTGTGTAATTCAGCGCGGCGCCAATGGCGGCAGGAGAGGTCTCTGGCGATTCAGCAATTTGCTCCATAACGGCTTTGGCACCGTTGCGTAATCCGTGGATATCAAGATCGGCGACCGCTGCGGGGAGCAGGCCAACCCATGAAAGTATGGAGAAACGTCCGCCCAGTTCAGGGTCATGTTCCCAAATTTCCATCTCGTATTTTGTCGCCATTTTGCGCAATGCGCTATCGATAGGCATACTAACCGCCATGCAATGTTCCTTAACGGGAAGGCTCTCCGCCTCAAGGCGTTGGATGACGAGCATCGCTTGCATCATAGTTTCGACCGTATTTCCAGATTTACTAACCAGTAGGAAGTAAGTGTTAGCTAAAGGTAACTGGCTGAAGAGCTGGTCCATGCTGTCTGGGTCGGTGTTATCGACAAAATGCGTTGTCATGCCGCTCGTGCCGAAACGGGGCTGTTTCGTGCTGCACAAAGTGAGTGCGCCGAGGCTTGAACCGCCTGTTCCCATCACGACCAAATGCGAGAAATCCTCGCGAATTTTTTGGGCTTTGTGCAGGATGAGCGGTAGGTCGTCGGTTTTAAACGGCTCCGAAATGACCGAAAGCTCACCAGCTTTATTACGTGCTTTTAAGCTAGCGATGATGTTTGGAATGCGCGCCAAAGCCGTATCAATATCGGCCTGAGATACGCCCTCAGTGGCTATTGTATGAGAAAGGGAAGAAGAGATATCTTGGAGATAAGGAAGAGTCATAAGAAGCTCGCACGATTTGTCATTATTTAGGGTCGCCTACCAACACTACTAGCGGCGGCTTGGCAAGGATTTTCGCGGCGGCGCGGTTTACTTCGTCAAGCGTCACCGCCTTGAAGTAAGCATTGCGTTTTTTGAGATAATCGGTGCCGAGCCCGTAGCGCTGTATCGAGGTGAGATAGCTGACTTGCGTGCGTAAATTGTCGAGCGCCAGTGGGAAAGAGCCGGTGAGGTAATCAATGGTATTTTGAACCTCTTCTTGAGTCGCCCCTTTTTCGGCAAAAGTTGATAACACCTCTTTTGCGACGTTGAGTGCCTCTAACGCGCTTTCGTTGCGTGTGGCAAAGCTCCCGTAAATAGCCGCGCTGTAACGTCCTGGTGAGAGGGAGGTGGAGGCATAGTAAGCGAGCCCTCGTTGTTGGCGGATTGCGTTGGATAGGCGGCTTGTCAGGCCTCCACCGCCTAAAATATGATTCATCACATAGGCAGCATAGAAATCGGGGTCATTGCGCTTTGGAGCGGCTAAGCCAAACATTGCAACCGTTTGCGGCACGGTCTGTTTGATAAGAGTTGGTTCTATTTTTTGCGGGATGGCCGGCGCGGACGTAAGTTTCGTGATTTTAGCCTTCTTGGGTAATGCGAGGGATAGCTTCGTAATGGCTTGTGAGAGGCTATCTTCGTCAATATCACCGGCGGCACTTACTATCATATTTTGTGCGGTTAAGTGTTTATGCCAATGACGTAAGTCATCGACGGTCAGGCCCTTAATGGATTTTTCAGTCCCCACTGTCGGTAAGGCATAGGGATGCTCACCAAACGCTTCTGCATCAAAGTGAATCGAAGCTAACCAGCCTGGGCTTTGCGACCGCTGTTTCAAATCGGTCAAAGCCTGCGAGCGTATTTTCTCAAATGAATTTGTCTCAAAGCGCGGCTGAGTCAGTATCTGAGTGGCGAGATCGAGCGCTTCCGGAATATGTTTGGTTAATGCTTGCAAGGTGAGTGTCGTTTCTTCGCGGTTGGCCGAAACCGATAGCTCAATCGCTTTATCTTCCAAGCGACGGCTCAGTGCGGGGCTATTTAAGGTGCCGGCACCCTCTTTAAGCATGGCGGCCGCTACGTAAGCCCGTCCAGCTTTGCCGTCACTATCGCTAATGCTGCCTGCATCCTGAAAGCTAATCTGGATAACGGCCATGGGCAAGCTTTGGGCCGGGAGCGTCAAGATGCTTTGTCCGTTAGGCAGAGTGATTGGTTTTACTTCTGCCCAGCAGGGCGACAGCATGTTGGCGAGGAGGAACAGAACAGAGATCAATAATTTCATGCGCTCACTATGAGAGTCAAGCGACAGGAGGCAAGAAAAAAGCGCCTCGGTAGTGGCTGAGAGCAATTTATTAATGAAATCTTAACGGGTTTAATCTAAGGTTGGACTATGTATGGGGAAATAGATACCACGCGGAACCGTTTAAATAAGGTCCTACAGCTTAACTTGATGTTCTTGTTGATGCATTTTGTGCTGTATGGCAGTACGAAAACGATCTTGCTTGGTTTGCATAATCCTTTTGCAGACTTTATCGTTGTGCTTGGTTTTGTTTCTCTCATTGGCTTATGGCTTTGCTTTGATTTCTTTATGCCGGTTTTGTGTGAGGCGGTGCATCGTCGTGATCGCACGACGGTCAAACCGATCGGTTGGATGATGGCCTTTAGCGCTTTCGCTTTTGTTGGTGGTGCTTACCAAGTCGCTTACGCCCTGTAATCTCCCTACTTCTGGCACGTTCCTTGCTTCTTGTTATCTGTTATGGATACAGGAACACTTTCGATTAACTCCTCTGTGCGCCCGCGCGGATGGCACTCTGTGCAAAAGCAAACGCATGAGATTGCACAGATCACCTTTGATGATGTGTTGGAGGTGATGAACCCGCTTAACCATATTCCTCTTGTTTCTGACTTGCAGGATAACCCTGTTTCGCCGGTCGTGCGTATGGTTGGTAGTGCTTTATTGGGCGGTCCGGTGGGGTTTGCTCTTTCTGCGATCGACACCGTTTTTGAAGAAGCGACAGGAAAGAGTGTGATTGGGAACGTTTTTGATGCAGCATTCTCTTCTGAGACCGAAACACTTGAGGCTCAAGAGATCGTTGCGAAGCGCTATCGTTCTATTGCCGACGCCCATAAACGGCACATCCACACGTGGAATGCTTAATCAGGGCTGTAGATTGTAATCCTGCAGAAGTTATTCAAACTCCTGCCAGCCGCTCCACCACCGCTTCTATTGCGGTAAATAGCTAGTCTTTCGAAATCTGTTGAAGCCCCAACCCTTGCAGCAACAGGTTCTAGAAAAGAAATATATATCCATCTTATCAACAAAGAGTTACAGTTTTATGACTGTTTCTAGAGAAATAATGCTATCTAGTTTTGAGGTGTGCTCAGCCTATATAGTGTAGAAATCGGCTTCAGTAAGTCCAGTAACTCCTGCAATTTGGATTGCACTCCCGTTAGCAAAAGAGATATTTGAGTCTCCGCCGCTTTCAGAAATATTTAATGTGGAGAAATCTACTTCTAGAATAAGAGTGCCTGAGCCTGAGATACTTAAAATATAGATAATATCTTCGCCCTGAATAAAATCTTCAGCAACAGCACCGAGGCTTCCGTTATAGGGAAGAAACATGAACTCATCATTTCCACTTCCACCAAAGAGGTGATCATTCCCCCCCGTGCTTACCAGAGAGTCATTACCGTTATTTCCATAGAGATAGTCATCTCCACCCACTTCTATTGTTGAACTATAGAGATCAACATCAGCAATCGTGTCATTACCATCGCCACCAGTCACACTATCATTGCCAAGTCCGGCAGATAAATAATCATTACCATCGCCACCGTTTAGAGTGTCGTCTCCCGCTAGGGCATCAATAATATCAGCAGCAGCAGTACCCGTAATGCTATCATTCCCTAGCGTTGGAGAAGTGGAAACGCCGCTTCCTGGATTCATGCCAATAAAGTTATCAATGGTAAAGTCAGCAATATTTACGTTATAGAAACGTATCTCCTGTCCATTACCAAGGTCTACATAAACATGTGCACTCACTTGGCTCAGAGCATCATCAAAATAAATATCACTAAAGGCTGAAATATCCACTTTATCTGCCGTTGTAGCGGGAGCAAATGAATTGATAACATCATATTGGTTTGCCTCGACTCCGATGATGAATAGATCGGTACCCGCATCGCCCCTCATATAATCGCGACCAAGGCCTCC
>JAQXAR010000058.1 GCA_029252805.1 Rickettsiales bacterium | reverse complement strand
AGCATTTTAATCTGTTCTTGAAAGAATGTGAGTGGAGGTTTAATATGGGCACACCAAGTGACTTACTGGCAGACCTGAAAAAGTTGCTCAAAGAATATTATTAGGTGTCAGCCCCTAAACTTAAGTCATGATTAGACCAAAAATCTTGTTGTTGTTTGCCCTAGCCGGCGCAACCTCATTCAAAGCTGCCTACTGCCTCATCTACACCGGATGGTTAAATTTATACAGCTCAGGCTCCAACAGCGCTGCCATAATTGGCACAGTCGCTGGAATCGTACTTTGCTTCTTTTACGAAGCCTCCAAAGAAACCAGAAAGTCTTGAACGGTCTTTCGGTTTTTACTAAAAAACACAAAAAGCCGAAGCCGAAAAATCTCAAATGATTTCTCGGCTTTTGCCGTTTTTACGCCCTTAGCTCCTCATCACTTTATGCGAGCAATGACAGATCAAATATTCAAAAAACCACTTCCCTACTACATATAGCGGTCGCGACCTCACTTACCCACAAGAGAGATTGATTGATAAAAGTCACAGTCAAATTGAGTTACCTATACTTATCCACAATCTTATCCACTTTCTTTAAAAGCGTGTCTTTTTCGCAACAAATCGTTAATTCGGGTATTTTTCTGCTTGCGTATCCCATGTAACGATTGACCACACCCATCAATTCTGGTTAATTTCCCATAACAGCCCATGAAATCCCATGGAAAACCAAAAGGCCCATAAGAGGCTACTTGTCAGGGGAAACCGACATGAGGATTTGGGGGCACGAGAAGACGGTACAAGGTTGGGGAATCTTAAAACCGCAAAACATAGACGGGGCTTGCTGAATCTATTCAGACAGCCCCGTCGAACACTAACTTCGGATTAGATCGATTTCGGTCGATCTAATCCGAGTCTTATTTAAACAACCCCATCAGAGGGTGAAGATATGGCCAGAGTCTTTCTGGCTATGAGCAGGGAGTTAAGATTTTAAAAAGTATGGCGTTGTTTCTATCGACCTTTACAAATAAAATTGACAAGAAGGGGCGTGTATCCATTCCTGCACCCTTCCGCTCGGCTCTCGCAGACCAAGAATTTCACGGCATTATCGCTTACGGCTCTTTCATCAATCCTTGCATTGAAGCCTGCGGATATGACCGTATCGCCAAACTCTCCGCTAATATTGAAACACTCGACCCGTTCTCTGAAGAACGCGACGCCTTCGCGACCACTATTCTCGGTGGCAGCTCGCAAATTTCCTTTGATGGTGAAGGCCGCGTGCTTTTACCAGAAACACTTATTGCAGATGCAGGCCTAACCGATCACGCGCTGTTCGTCGGTAAAGGCGAAACCTTTGAGATATGGGAACCAAAAGCCTTTGAAGCTTACGCTGAACAAGCACGCAAGCTCGCACGCGCACAACGCCTGAAACTTCGTGCCGAAAGCATGAAAGGCGGCGACGCATGATGATGGTGACGCTAAATTGCGATTGGACAAGCCCTGAAGAAGAAACCAGTGACTCTGAGATTGAGCGCGGATTTCGGGGCGCCAGCGCCGTGATCGGCACCGAATGGAAACCGATCTGCCCCGCCAATGACAACCTACCCGCTTGGCTTGAGGTTTACGGCTGATGGAGCAAAACGCACCTCACATTCCTGTTATGTTACCTGAGGTGCTGGAGACTCTAGCCCCCGTAAATGACGAAATCTATGTAGATGCCACGTTTGGCGCCGGTGGGTATAGCCGCGCGATATTAGAAGCCGCCGAATGTAAACTCTACGCGATTGACCGCGATCCGGATGTGAATGGATTTGCTGAAAAGCTTCAACAAGACTTTCCAGATCGCTTTATCTTCCTCGCCGGAAGCTTTTCAGAAATGACCGAACTCCTCGCCGCACATGGCGTCACCAAAGTCGATGGCATCGTCATGGATTTAGGCGTGTCGTCGATGCAGATAGACCAAGCTGAACGTGGATTCAGCTTCATGCGCGATGGCGCACTCGATATGCGTCAGAGCCAGCAGGGCCAATCGGCGGCTGATGCGGTGAATTCGATGGAAGCCGATGAACTTGCCAATATTCTTTATAAATACGGCGAAGAAAAGAAGTCTCGCCGTATTGCTCGCGCGATAATCGCCGCTCGCGAAGAAGCGCCGATTGAAACAACGCTACAATTAGCTGAAATTATCGCCAAAGCTGCGCCGAAGGGGAAACAAAAAATCCACCCTGCCACACGCAGCTTTCAGGCGCTCCGCATTTACGTCAACCGCGAGTTGGAAGAATTGGAAACGGCGCTAGCCTCCTCCAAACACCTCCTAAACAGCGGCGGACGACTCGTAGTCGTAAGCTTCCATTCGCTGGAAGATCGCATTGCGAAACACTTTTTCACAACTTGCTCTCGTGAAAACCTTGGGGGGTCACGGCATTTGCCGGTGGCAGAAGAAGTGGCCCCTCCACTTTTCACCATGCCCTATCGAAAGAAGGCCGTGGCAGCAAGTACCGAAGAATCCGCCATTAACGCACGTTCGCGTTCGGCAAAATTACGCATAGGCATTCGCACCGAGGAAGCAGCATGAGAAAACGCACAATGGCATTATGGTTCGGCGTCATCATCGCCTCAGCTTACGGCTTGTATGAAGTGAAATGGCAAGTCCGCGAATTGCGCGATCAAAATCTATTGGTCGAAGCAGACATGATTAAAGAGCAACGTGCGCTTGAAGTGTTGGCCGCCGAATGGGCTTACCTCACCCGCCCTGATCGTCTGGAGAAACTCGCACGCAAGCATCTCCCTAAGCTAACGCCCGGCAATGGCACACAAGTCGCAGAGATTCAGGAATTTCCACCACAGCCCGTTTTAATGGAGCAAGGTAACGAAGCGTTAACTTATTCATCTTACTCCATAGAGTAATGACCCGACATAGCACCTCATCCATTCCCGTCCACCGCATGCAGCGCGATAGCGCCAGCAAGCGCTCGCTGGACCAATGCCGAACCCGCCTTGTTTTCATCGCGGGCTTATTGCTGATGTGCTACGCGCTATTAGCCGTTCGCATTATCGATGTCTCACTATTGCAGCCCAATAATAACCGTAACCAGATGATGGCCAATAACGGCCTCACTCCGGTGAAAAAAGTAAACACAGTCACGCGCGGCAGCATTTATGACCGCAACGGTGAACTGCTCGCCGTATCCCTACCCTCGCAAACGCTTTACGCAAAACCGCGCATCATTGACCGTTTCGGCGCAAAAGAGGCAGCGGAAAAACTCGCTCATATCTTCCCAGACCTCGACCGAAAAAAGATTCTCAAAAAGCTCAACCCCAAACGCAGCTTCGTTTATCTCAAACGCCACATCACGCCATCACAAATGGAAGCGGTGAACGCACTCGGCATTCCTGGCTTAGAATTTGAAGAAGCCATGCGCCGCGTTTACCCACACGGAAATTCCTTCAGCCACACGGTTGGCTTTACCAATGTCGATGGCGAGGGCCTCTCCGCGATTGAAAAGAAATTCGATAAAAGCTTAAGCGAAAAAGGCGAAGATCTCACCCTCTCCATGGATGCCCGCTTACAGCACATCCTGCGCGACGAGCTACGCTCCGGCATGGAAGAGTTCAAAGCCATTGGCGGCGTCGGCGTAGTCATGGATATCACCAATGGCGAGATTATGGCACTCTCCAGCCTGCCCGATTTCGACCCGAACGAGCCGAAAAAAGCTACAGCCGACGCTCGCTTCAACCGCGCCGCAACGGGGGTGTATGAAATGGGATCTACCTTTAAAACCTTCACCACTGCGATGGCACTTCACCATAAAACCGCCAAAATATTTGACCGCTACGATGTTACGAAGCCGATTAAAATCGCCAAATATACCATCCGCGATAGCCATCCTGAAAATCGGTGGCTGACAGTTCCGGAGATTTTCATGCTCTCTTCCAATATTGGTACCGTGAAAATGGTGATGGATGTTGGCAAAAAACGCCAACAAGATTTCCTAAAACAACTCGGCCTATTCGAGCGTGTGCCGATTGAGCTGCCCGAAGTCGCAATGCCGCTCATCCCTAAAACATGGCGCGACATTAACATGATGACGATCTCCTACGGTCACGGCATCTCCGTCACGCCGCTGCACTTGATACAAAGTATCGGCACCTTGCTGGGCGATGGCAAAAAGCTTTCCCCCACCCTCATCAAAGACGCGCATAACGAAGAGACCAAAACACGCCCAACCGTAATCGCGCAAGAGACCACCGACCAGCTACGCAAACTCATGCGTCTCGTCGTCGAACACGGCACCGCGCGTAAAGCCAACGCCGTGGGTTACCGCGTTGGCGGAAAAACTGGTACGGCGGAAAAAGTCAAAAACGGCAATTACCGCGATAAAGATAAACTCGCATCCTTCGTTGGCGTCTTCCCCACTGAAGCCCCACGCTACGTGATCCTCGCCATGCTAGACGAACCGCGCGGCAATAAAAGCACCTACGGCTATGCCACCGGCGGCTGGGTCGCGGCCCCCATCGTCAAACGCATCATCGAGAAAATGGCCCCCCTCTACGGCATCCGCCCTATATTTGAGTTGCCAGCCGAAGGCACCGCTAAAGGCGCAAAGGTGCAAGCGATTTCGTTCTAGCAGTTAGCTTCACTCCCTCCTGAGGGGGAGTGAAAATAGATTATGACAATTAAAGAGGTGGCAGCTACACTCACCCCATGTTCGGAATTCGTATTGAAAATGAAACGCTGGTTTATGATGATCAGCTAGAGCAACTGGTACCGCGTGCCGGTGAAGTGCTTATTAAGGTGGCTTATACGGCTATCAACCGTGCGGATTTATTTCAAATGCAAGGCAGCTATCCGGCACCTGAAGGCGCATCGCCTCTACCCGGCTTAGAGGTAAGCGGTACGATCGCCGCGCTCGGCGAAGGCGTATCGAACTATAATATCGACGACGAAGTTTGCGCTTTATTAGAAGGCGGCGGTTATGCCCAATATACACGAGTCGCCGCAACTCAAACCTTTCCTATCCCCAAAGGCTGGAACTTGCGTGAAGCCGGCGCATTACCCGAAGGCCTCTTTACGATATGGCTCGCCCTCTTTCATACCGCCCATGTAACAGCAGGTGAAACGGTTCTCATCCATGGTGGCGCGAGTGGTATTGGCAGCCTAGCCTCACAAATGGTTGCAGCAGCGGGGGCAACTGCGATCACCACTGCTAGTAGCGCAGAAAAGTGCCAATTTAGCGAAACGTATGGCGCGGCAAAATCATACTCCTATAAAGAAAGCGACTTTGTGGAGGCCCTCAAAACCCATCATGGCGGCGTAGATGTCGTACTTGATATGATCGGTGGCGATTATTTTCAAAAAAACCTCAAATGCCTAAAGCGCGGCGGGCGAATGGTTTCGATTGCCTTCTTACGAGGTGCAAAGGCGGAACTTAATATGGCGCCATTACTGCTCAAACAAATTAGCTGGCACGGGCTCACCCTACGTAGTCGCAGTACAAAAGAGAAAGCAATTCTCGCTCAAGAAATTCGCGAACATTGCTGGGATTGGCTGGAGAATCGACAGGTAATTCCCGCTATCGATAGCGAATATCCACTCTCACAGGCCGGAAAAGCGATAAAAAAGATAGAACAAAACTTGAATCTTGGGAAAATCCTACTAAAAGCATAGCTCCTAACAAACTCTGAGGATGCTATGACCCTGCCTATTATGCCGAAAGCCACTGCCGTATGGTTAGTTGATAACACTGCCCTAAGCTTTGAGCAAATCGCCGATTTCTGCGGTATGCATCCATTAGAAATTAAAGGGATCGCCGATGGTGAAGTCGCCACCGGTATTATCGGTGCAGACCCAATCGCCGCCGGTCAGCTGAAAAAAGAACAAATTGAAAATGCAGAAGAAGATAGCAAAGTTTCGCTAACTCTCGCTAAAAATGCTCAGCAATATATGAAGAAGAAACTCAAAGGCGCTCGTTATACGCCAGTGGCTCGCCGTGCAGATAAGCCCGATGCGATTGCGTGGATTCTTAAAAACCACCCAGAACTTCCTGATAGTAAAACCGTTAAACTCGTTGGTACCACGAAAAATACGATTACCGCTATTCGCGAACGCTCGCACTGGAATACGAATAACCTTCGTCCACGTGACCCTGTCCTGCTTGGACTCTGCACGCAAACTCATCTTGATGATGCGATCAGAAAAGCCGGTGGAAAAATTGATGGCGAAGACGATTCTGATAGCACAGCAGCAACGGCTTAACTCGTTTAACGGTAAGTTTTACCAGAATTTTATCACCTGATTGATGCCTTTTAAAGTACCATTTCGGGAATTTAAGCTCCATATGCGTGAAATCGCCCAGTGCATTTTTGTCGCATTTTTGTTACATTTCAGCACTTTATAGTACTTATTTACATAGTCACTGATTTTTAAGAGTTTTTTAACTCTTTATGACTTAAAGTGTATGAGTATTATATTTTATGCGCATGAAGCGTTAGGAAAGGCATTCTATTATGAAAAACAATCGAAACACCCATCAGAAAAGCGGTTTTACGCTCGTCGAGCTAGCAATCGTTATTGTGATTATTGGTCTTATTATCGGCGGTGTGCTGGTAGGACAAGACATGATCAAGTCCGCTGAAGTTCGCGCAACGATCGGCCAATGGGAAAGCACTAACGCGGCGACAAACACGTTCCGCGATAAATACGGTTATATCCCAGGCGATATCAACCAAACACGTGCCACAGATTATGGTTTTTACGTCCGTACGGGTGTTGCCGCTGTTGGTAACGGCGATGGTAATGGGCTCCTTGATGGCTGCGCACTCGGTGCAGGAACCGTTCAGGGCTGTGAAACCGTGCTATACTGGCGTGATTTGAACGATGCTGAAATGATCGATGGCTGGTTCCAAGCAGCAACCGAAGTCGTTGCAGCCAGCTTGACTGCAGATGCCCTGCCACTTTACTTCCCTGAAGCAAAACTCGGTCGTGGTAACTATTGGGTTGCTTATTCTGCTGGGGGCCGTAACTGGTTCACTGTCACGGGCGCAACAGGAACTGCAGCAACCGGTATACTCGCTTCTGCAAATTCACTCACTCCGTTTGAAGCGTTCAACATTGACCGTAAAGTAGATGATTCTCGTCCACTTCAAGGTGGTGTCCGCGCGATGGAAGGCGTACTCATCAATGTACCAGCCGCTGCAGGTGCAGCAACCTGCGTATTCACGGGTGGTCTTGCTTATAATCAAACAACAGAAGTCCTTGCAGATTCACCACTCTGCCAAGTACGCCTACGCATGATGTAATCATCATAGGTTAAATAAAAAAGAGAGACCGGTCAGTTTGGCCGGTCTCTTTTTTTATGCGGTGACTTCTAAATGTAGGTAGAGCGAACCGAACACGAGGATGCGCGCCGGCACATCACCAGACATCGCTTTCACCTCTTCAATCGCCATCTGAACGCTCTCAGCCTGCATCAACGACATTCCCACATCATCGGTCTGATCCAAGATCTCTTGCGGCGTGTAGCAGCTTGGCTCCGCCGCAACAGGAACAGCGATTATTTCTTCCGCCAATTGCGCGAGTGGCTGCAACATCGAAACGATCTGCTTACCACGCGTGGTACCAAAGATAATATAGAGCGGCTTATCCGACCATTCATCTTCCGCCAGTACGGAAAGCATATGGCCGGCAGCCATATTATGCCCACCATCAAACCATAGCTCCCAATCGTCAGGTAATGCCTTATGATTGATTGACTCTAAACGCCCAGGCCATTGCACCCATTTAAGGCCTGCTGCGATATGATCGCCCATCACCTCAAACTCATCAAGCGCAGAGAGTGCCGCAATCGCACAGCCGGCATTAATCAATTGGTGCGGCCCCTTTAGGGCAGGCTCTGGTAAAGGAATCTGCCCGTGCCCATCGGCAAATACAAACCCTTCAAGTGCTTTTTGAACGGCCCAGTGTTTTCCGTAAACCACCGCCGGAGATTTATGAATCTCAGCAGATTTTTCCAACAGTTCCATCACTTCAGGTGACTGGAAACCAAACACGACGGGGCATTCATCCTTAATAATACCCGCCTTATGCGAGGTAATATGCTCGATCGTATCGCCGAGATATTCCATATGGTCTTGCGAAATCGTTGTAATGATCGAAAGGCGCACTTCATCCAACACATTGGTCGGATCATCCTGACCGCCCATACCTGTTTCTAACAATAAAATATCAGCCGGTGTTTGGCTAAATAACATAAAGGCGGCCGCTGTTGTCCCTTCAAAGAAACTAATCGGCTGTTCGGCATTCGCGGAACGGCAGGCTTCTAACGCATGAAAGAGTGCCTTCTTATCAACCGGCTGGCTCGCCACGGTAATACGCTCGGAGAATGATTTAATGTGCGGCGAGGTATAAGCATGCACGCTATAGCCTGCTGCCTCTAATATGGCACGCAGGAAGGCAATGGTGGAACCCTTGCCGTTCGTACCGGCCACATGCACTACAGGCGGCAATTGATGATGCGGATTCGCCAATTCTTCGAGCAAACGATGCATTCGCTCAAGTGGTTCTCCGGGCAGATTCCCCCAACTAGCAGTGGGCCAATGGGGCATTTGAATTTCGAAATGTGATGTCATAAGAAGCGACTAACTAAAGAATATGCAAGCAAATGTCAAAAACCCTTGACGTGCGCCTGATTTTTCCCTAATCATCCCGCTCCAACCAAGAGGATATTATGGCTAGACGTTGCACACTAACAGGTAAAAACCCGCAAAGCGGTAATAACGTATCACATTCACAGCGCAAAACGCGTCGTCGTTTTCTGCCGAATGTACAGAATGTAACCCTACGTTCTGATATCCTGCAACAAGGTGTTTCGTTGAAAGTCACCGCTTCTACCATTCGCACGGTTGAGCATAATGGTGGACTGGATAGCTACTTACTAACGACTTCAAGCCGTAAATTGACGGACGAAGCGATCAAGCTAAAACGCAAAATCCAAAAAGCAGCCGTCGCACAACAAGCTTCCGCTTAGTTTCTTTCTTCCTTATCTTTTCTAATAGCGCCGTCTTTCGCATGGCCACCCCTTACTTATGTCTAAATGACATTCAGAGGCCTTTGCGATCTTTCCACCAATCTCCTATTATAATAAATAGGAGGATAAGAGGTGCGCCCAAAACACAGAAAACACCAAAAGTATAAATCACCGCCAGGCTCAGCACCTCCCACATCAAATAAGCAATAAAGGCAACGCCCCAGCACAGGCGTTTAAAATGTTTTTTCATGAGCAACTCCCTTTCAATGAAGGGGACGCAGCTAAAAGCCGGATGCGATCAAGACCCCCAGCTAGCCAAAGGTGCATGGTATTTAGGCAAGCCCTGAACATTCCCACGCCATCCGGCCAATACCGGATTTACGGGCGTAAGCATCTATCAGCGCGCCGAACCATGTTTGACCGCTAGCTATGGAGGGGTTGCTCGCCCCCACAGAGGGGACTGACCCGCTGCCGAACCAAATTACCACAAACAACCACAGGGTGCAAGATAGGTAGATCCAACAAAAGCACGCGCGTGTGGCAATGGGAAAACTCACAGTCTGACTCCAACCCCTGCAACAGACGCAAGACGGCCTCCTTAAACTGAACTTAAAACGAAAGGGCCTCCCACCTGCTTATAGCAAATAGGAGGTCAAACACGGTTAGTAAAAGTAAACTTTTACCTAGTGAAGAAGAATTTCCACCTTGTGTTTTTGACGAATCAACTCAATCGTAAGCCCTAATTCACGGAAACTTTTCGGCAACTCGTAAGTCTCGGCACTTATGGTTTTACCCTTGCGACTAGTATTCACTACTATTCCGCGTTCGGAAATTTGTAGTGTAAACCCGTCTCGGCTCGATTTTTTAGTCGATGCCTCGTAGAACAAACCTCCATCATAGACGTTAGTGCTGTTCCAGTCTGCACCTACCACCGAAAACCTAGGTGAAGTAACCGTGAAGGTCACTTCACCGAAGCTAGTTTCCCGAGTTTGGATTCCCAGCACGACAGAGTCCCGACTTAGACTAATGAAAGTACCACCCATGGTGATAAAAAACTTTCTTAGTCCGAACCCTGTGTGTTGGTATTCGTGAGAGTACCAACCTTCGTCGGTTAGTACACTATCGGGAAGTTGC
This sequence comes from Rickettsiales bacterium, assembly GCA_029252805.1. Lineage (NCBI taxonomy): Bacteria > Pseudomonadati > Pseudomonadota > Alphaproteobacteria > Rickettsiales > Rickettsiales bacterium. Next base: position 41,325 of record JAQXAR010000058.1, on the reverse strand, counting down.
AGGGTAATTCCCTTGTCGCAGCCCCAGAAAAGTTGTGAGAACTCTGCGCCTTTAGGTAATTCCTGCGCGCTTAGTGACAGGGTAAAGAAGCTGATTGATACAATGAATAAGAATTTCATATTAAGGTAATTAAGAATAAAAAAGAACCGCATTTACATGATCGCAGGCCGCAGTTAAAAAGCCTTATTTTTCATTCTACCTATTCAAAAAGCGAAATCGCTATACCAATGTGCTGAAGCGAAAAAAGTAAGTGGTTCGCGAGCGAAAGGAAGAAGAATAATGCAGACGGGCTGCCAACCGCACGGGTGAGTGACAATGAACGAAGAAAACTCCCCTTTACCCCTCCCCCATCCGCATTCCACTGGATTCGCGCACTTTAATTGCTAGTCTAAAATTCATGGTATCTTCCCTTACCTTGCCAGCGACGCAAAAAACCACACGCTTACTCACGTGGTTATTGACGTTCGCCGTTTTGGGTTCGGGTGTGGCGACTTTCTACACGGTCACCAGTGGCGACACGCCCTTAGGCCCTGATCCACAAGCCATTATGCGGCTTATTTTAGGCAACCTGCTCTTTTTTGCTTTCCTACTCTTACTGGTCGTCCATCGGGTGCTCAGCCTATGGCGCACCGTCAGAAACAGCGCTGGCAGCGCGAAACTCCAGAAGCGCATCTTACTGATGTTCTCTGGCCTGACGATTTTGCCCGCGCTTGTGGTCTCACTTTTCGCCGTACTCCTCTTCCATTTAGGCATCCAAAGCTGGTTCAACCAGCGAGTCAGCATCGCGCTGGAAGAATCTGTCATGGTGGCACAATCTTATTTGACGGAGCATAAATCCATCCTACGCGCCGATGCATTGGGCCTATCGAGCGATCTCGACCAACATTTACTACACGTCGTTGGCAGCAATACATCGCTTCTGACCAAAGCCCTTAACCGTCAGGCGGAGCTTCGCTCGCTAACGGAAGGCATGATCATTCAAAACAATCAAATCGTGGCACAAACATCTCTGAGCTTTGCCCTCGCCTTTGAACGTATTGAAGATGATAAACGCATGCTCGCCGCACAAGGCGAGCCGGTGATATGGGTTGAAGGCGAGGATCGTATCCGTGCACTCATCAAATTAAGCGCCCTGCCCGATGCCTATCTGGTCGTGGGTCGCTTAGTCGATGATCGCGTGCTCAACCATATGGATAATGCGACCGGCGCCGTCGCCGAATATCGCCGCATGCGCGAGAAGGTCTCCTTATTACAGCTGCAATTCTCCACTGTTTTTGGCCTGCTTGTCTTGCTGCTTTTACTACTCTCTATTTGGTATGGGATGCAATTTGCCTCACGCCTCGTCGTGCCCGTTGCCCGCCTCATCCGCGCCGCTGAACGGGTGCGTGACGGCGATTATGAAGTCAAAGTGCCGATCGGCGCCCGCGAAGATGAAATCGCCACCCTCATCCGCTCCTTTAACCGAATGACGGGCGAGTTAGAACGCAAACATGGCCAGCTCGAAGATGCTAACCGCCAAGTGGATGGCAGCCGTCGCTTCTCCGAGACCGTACTGGCCGGAATCTCTGCCGGCGTGATCGCAGTAGATAAACATAAGAACATTACGCTGCATAATGGTGCCGCTGCTGAAATCCTCTATCGCGACCGGGGAACCGATATGAGCTTGAAGAATATCTTCAGCGTATTCCCGGAGCTTAAAGGAAGCTTCAGCGAACTTGTCGAAAAACCGAAAGAGATTCTCACCAAGCAACTTAAAATTGAACGTGAAGGCGTCAACCATCACCTTGTCATGCATTTAGCCGCCGAGATCGTTGATGGAGAGCTACAAGGCTACATTATTACCTTTGATGATATGACGGCACTCGTCGCCGCGCAGCGTAGCGCGGCCTGGGCAGATGTCGCACGCCGTGTCGCTCATGAAATTAAGAACCCGCTCACGCCGATTCAGCTTTCTGCCGAGCGCTTACGTCGCAAATATAGCCCGCAAATCACCGAAGATCTAGCATCCTACCAACGCTATACGGATACGATCATCCGCCATGTCGGCGATATTGGGCGGATGGTTGAAGAATTCGTGGGCTTTGCCCGTATGCCCGATCCTGTTTTCACTCCTGAGAATTTAGAAACCCTTTTAAATAAAGTGATCTTCTCGGAAAAAACCGCACATCCTTCCATTGGCTACACGCTCGATAGCACTGCAGTGAATACGAACCTGCCCGCCGATGAACGCCAAATTACACGTGCCTTCACGAATCTGCTCAAAAATGCTGCCGAAGCAATTGAAGAAGTCGAAAAACGCGCCACTGAACAGCACCAAGATGGAACCACGCGTACGGTTCGTCCCGAAATTCATGTCTCATTATCAGGCGACTCTTCGTCGAAAATCATCGTGCACATCGAAGATAACGGCCCCGGATTCCCGCCAGAATTATTGGAGCGCATCATGGAACCTTATGTTACTTCGAAGGAAAAGGGGTCTGGCCTTGGACTGGCCATTGTGAATAAGATTATGGAAGATCATGGCGCCGAGATGTACCTCGGCAACCGTACAGATGAGGGTGCTGAAGTTATTCTCACATTTACGGTTGATGGTGGCAAAAATGTGACGTAAGATGAATTCAATAAGTCACACAAAGTGACACAATAATAATAAGAATAAAAAAATTTGGGGAGATGACCAATGAGCAATGATATCCTTATCGTTGACGACGAAACTGACATCCGTGAACTCGTATCTGACATTCTAGGCGATGGTGGCTATTCCACTCGCACCGCCGCGAATAGTGATACTGCACTCAAAGCTGTTGCAGAGCGCGTACCTAGCTTGCTTCTACTTGATATCTGGCTGCAAGGCTCAGAGCTCGACGGACTCGGCATTTTAGAACTCGTTAAAAGCAAATACCCTAACCTTCCTGTGTTGATGATTAGTGGTCATGGCAATATCGAAACTGCCGTAAACTCTATCCGTTTAGGCGCTTACGACTTTATCGAAAAACCCTTTAAAGAGGAAAAACTTCTACACACAGTTGCACGTGCACTAGAGCATGCAAAGCTACGTGGCGAGAATGAAGAACTCAGAACACGCGGTAAAGCAGAAGTTGATTTAATTGGTGACTCTCAAGCTGTTACCTCGCTTAAATCAATGATTCAGAAAGTGGCTCCAACCCAAAGTCGGGTCCTGCTAACCGGTGGTGCAGGTGCAGGTAAAGAAATGGTAGCACGCCTTATTCATCAAGATTCAGAACGCGCAGACGGCCCTTTCGTTACCTTAAATGCGGCGGGCTTAACCGCTGACCGTGTCGAAAGCGAACTGTTCGGTGTGGAAGATAGTAATCCAAATGGCGGTGCGAAAAAGCTTGGTCTTTTTGAAAAAGCGCATGGCGGAACACTCTTCATTGATGAAGTGACAGACCTTCCTTTCGAAACCCAAGGTCGCCTATTGCGCTCTTTACAAGATCGCGCCTTCACGCGTCTACGTGGCAATAAGCCGGTCGACGTTGATGTTCGTGTGCTCGCAGCCAGTAACCGTGAACTCAAAGGCTACATGGATGAAGGCAAGCTACGTGAAGATCTTTATTACCGCCTAAACGTGGTTCCAATGCAAGTTCCGTCATTAAAAGAACGCCGCAGTGACATTCCTGCACTATGCGACCACTTCCTCAAGCAAGCGAGCCAGATGTCTGGCCTGCCAACGCGCGAAATGAGCGAAGAAGCAATGGCGATTCTACAAGCTTACGAATGGCCGGGTAACGTGCGCCAGCTACGTAACATGATGGAATGGTTACTGATCATGTCTCCAGGCGATGCAGATAAGAAAATCGACAGCAAAGCACTTCCAAGCGAACTGTTCGAATCTTCTCCAGCAGTGATGACTTCGGATATTTCCGGCGACATCCTCTCAATGCCACTACGCGAAGCGCGCGAGCTATTTGAACGTCAATATTTGGCAGCTCAAATCAATCGCTTTGGCGGAAATATCAGCCGTACGTCTAACTTCGTAGGCATGGAGCGCTCAGCATTGCACCGCAAACTGAAACTTCTAGGCCTAAGTAATAGCCGCGGAGCAGAAACGCCAGAAGAAGCAACAACCAATGACGCACCCGCGCCAATGGAAGCAGTCGCCGCTACTGCATAAGCTACTTTAGATTACGAAAAAATAAGGGGATGTTGGCTTTTTTAGGTTAACATCCCCTTTTCTTTTATGCTCACTCCTGCCTCAAACAACCGAATTTGCTGGCACCTACTCTTTAAGGTGCTAAATTCCGCTTATGAAAGTTATCATCTGTGGAGCCGGTGCAGTTGGGAGTACCATTGCAGCGCAATTAGCGGCCGAGAATAATCACGTCACCGTGATTGATCACTCGGAAGAACTCGTACGCGATATTGGCGACCGTATGGACGTATCTGCTATCCATGGCCATGCCTCACACCCCGAAGTGATTCAGCGCGCCGGTGGCGAAGATGCGGATATGCTGATCGCCGTCACCAATGCCGACGAAACCAATATGGTCTGCTGTCAAATCGCACATACGTTGTTCAAAATCCCGAGCAAAATTGCACGCCTACGCCATCAATCTTACCGCGATCCGCATTGGAAAGAGCTTTACCGCCTCGACCATATGCCGATTGACGTGATCATCTCACCTGAGATTGAGGTGGCCGAGGCCATCATCCGCCGTCTGCATGTACCGGGCGCAACCGACATGATCCCTTATGCGGATGGATTACTCAAACTTATCTCCGTGCAATGCACCAATAACTGCCCCGTCATCAACCTACCACTGCGCTTAGTAAAACAGCGCGCCTCTGGACAATTACGCATGAACTTGATGGGCGTGGTGAATAAAAACAAATTCCACCTGCCGCATGATGAACGCATCCTACAAGCGGGTGACGAAGTCTTTTTCCTTGCCCATACGGATGATGTCGGGCGCTGCATGGCGCTGTTTGGCCATGAGGAGAAAGAGGCACGCCGCGTGCTTATTTTAGGGGGTGGCAATATCGGCCAAACTGTAGCCGAACGCCTCAATGCCGAAGATAATGGAACACGTATTAAGCTTATCGAATTGGATAAGGAGCGTGCGAAACATATCGCTAATGTTCTGCCTGATATCTCCGTCTTGCATGGGAGCGGCCTTTCCGAAGAAGTTTTAGCGGATGCGAATATCAATTTGATAGAAACCATGATCGCCGTCACCAATGACGATAAGGTCAATGTGATCTCTTCATTACTAGCCAAGCGCCTCGGTGCTCAGCGCGCCATTACACTCGTTAATACCAGCTCCTACGCACCGCTATTGGATAGTATTGGTATTGATGTAACCGTGAATCCGCGTGAAACAACTGTCTCAACCATTTTACAGCATATCCGCCGCGGTAAAATACGTGGAGTACATGCTATTCATGATGGGGTAGCCGAAGTATTAGAAGTAGAAGCCATCAAAGGTTCGCCCATGATTGGAAAAACGGTCGAGATGGTCGAGCTCCCCAATGACGCTATGATTGGTGCAGTCGTGCATAAACAAAAAGTTATTTTACCCGACTCTGAAACCACGATTGCGGAGAATGACCGCATTATTGTGCTCGCCATGACAAAATCAGTTCGCAAAGTGGAAGAATTATTCTCCCGCAGCAGCGAAATTTATTAGAGTCTGTGCGCTTAGGATAAGGAAACTTATCATACGACGTAGACCGGTATGACGGCTAAACCTTAACCGCTGACTACCCTATACGGTAATTGGGTGCTTCGCGAGTGATCGTCACATCGTGTGCGTGAGATTCTTTGAGGCCTGCGCTGGTGATTTGCACCATTTGGCAACCATGTTGCATCGTTCCAACTGTTGCATGACCTGTATAGCCCATCGCGGCTTTTAGGCCACCCACAAGCTGGTGGATCACACCAGAGACGGACCCTTTAAACGGCACACGACCTTCGACGCCTTCTGGCACTAATTTCATCGTATCGTTAATTTCTTGTTGGAAATAACGATCAGCTGAGCCACGCGCCATTGCACCGACAGAACCCATACCGCGATAGCCTTTATACGAACGACCTTGGAACAAGATCACTTCGCCTGGGCTTTCTTCCGTTCCGGCAAAGAGCGAGCCGAGCATCACGCAATCAGCGCCAGCAGCAATCGCTTTCGCCAAATCGCCTGAGAATTTCACACCCCCATCAGCGATCAGCGGAATATTATGTTTTTTGGTTACTTTCGACACATTTTGAATCGCTGAAAGTTGCGGCACGCCAACGCCTGCCACCATACGCGTAGTACAGATTGAACCGGGGCCGATACCCACCTTCACCGCAGAAGCACCGGCTTCAATCAACGCCTCAGCCGCTTGTGCCGTTGCGATATTACCCGCGATAATTGAGAAATCTTTATGCGATTGACGCAGTAGTCTTACCGTCTCAATCACATTCTTAGAGTGGCCATGCGCCGTATCAACAATCACAAAATCGGCACCGGCTTCGATCAGTGCTTCCGCACGCTTGATGCCATCAGCACCGATACCGGTCGCCGCGCCAACACGTAAGCGCCCCATTTTATCTTTGGTTGCATTAGGGAATTGCTGTGCTTTCTCAATGTCTTTTACCGTGATCAAACCAACACAGCGATGCGCATCATCCACCACGAGAAGCTTTTCAATGCGGTGTTTATGCAGCAAACGTTTTGCTTCTTCACGCTCCACACCTTCATTCACGGTGACTAGATCGCGCGTCATGAGTTCTTGAACAAGCTGCTGCGGATTATCCGCAAAACGAACATCACGGTTTGTGAGCATACCAACAAGCTTGCCATCCGCTTCCGTGACAGGGAACCCTGTAATCGAATGTTTTTGCATCAAAGCACGCGCCTCAGCCAAAGTCGCATCTGGACGAATCGTCACAGGGTTAACCACCATGCCTGATTCAAATTTCTTCACTTTTTGAACTTCGGCAGCTTGCTCTTCGATCGTCATATTCTTATGCAAACAACCGATCGCACCATGCTGCGCCATGGAAATCGCGAGGCGAGCTTCCGTCACCGTATCCATCGCTGCGGATATCAAAGGAATACCCAACGCAATGTCGCGCGTAAGACGGCTCGTCGTGTTAACTTCGGAGGGGACAACGTCAGAGGCTGCTGGTTGGAGCAGGACATCATCAAAAGTAAGTGCAGTTAAGTGTTCCATGTCCGGGTTGTAAAGATTAAGCAAAAGATGTCAAGTAGGTGCATTCAAGCTATTGCAATCCTGCAACGGGTTGGCTATAAGCATTTTTCAACCGAGTGCCCGGATAGCTCAGTTGGTAGAGCAAGGGATTGAAAATCCCTGTGTCGGCGGTTCAAGTCCGTCTCCGGGCACCATTTCTGGTTAACAACCAGCTTCCTAAATTTCCAAGAAACCTTCCCAAACCATTTGTGGAAGCGTGTTTCCTTTAATTCAAAACTCCCAGAATTTCTCTCATAGTTATTAACTATCGTTAAAGAAGTACGAATAAATCACGAATATCTGCGGCGCATCATCCCAATCTGCCTCTGCTAAATGAATATAAAGCAATCCTAAGTTACCTAGCTCTTTAGAGGCATATAATACCGCATCAATCGCTTCATCATCATCCATACCACGTTGCTTGATAAAGGGCGCAAGACGAATCCCGGTACGATCAGCTCCTACTTCTTCTGCAACAGCTTGTGCAACTTCCAACATAAAACGAACGCGATTCTCAATATCACCACCATATTCATCCGTACGAATATTAGAAGTACGACGCATAAACTGGTCAAGTAAGTAGCCATTTGCTCCGTGAATCTCCACACCATCAAAACCTGCTTCAATTGCATTAGCGGCTGCTTGACGAAAGTCTTGAATGATTGTTTTTATTTCTTCAACACTAAGCGCACGTGGCTCTGGGCAATCAAACATTGCACCTTTTGGGTTTTCTGCATCTACAGCCCAAATACGAGCATTCGGCTCGATAGCAGAAGGTGCTACTGGCTTTTCACCATTATGAAACATTTCATGAGATAATCTGCCGACGTGCCAAAGCTGTAAAAAGATCTTACCTCCCTCTTGATGCACGGCATCCGTGACAAGTTTCCATCCTTCGATTTGCTCTTTACTGTGAATACCCGGTGTAAAGGAGTAACCTTGTCCTTGTTGCGAGATTTGCGTTGCCTCCGTAATGATAATGGCCGCATGTGCCGCACGCTGTTTATAGTAGCTTGCCATAAGTGCGTTGGGAATATTTCCGGGTTGCGTGGTCCGCGAACGCGTCATAGGCGCCATAACTACCCTGTGCGGAAGACGGTAGTTACCCAGTTCATAACTTTTCTCTAGTTTCATCGTTTTTCTCCTAAATCTATATATCAATATATTTGATATATAGATTTATTGATATTATTTGTCAATCTCGCTATAAGGAATGTATGAAAATATTAGCACATCCGCCATTGAAGGAAATTACTCTATCCAATATACTCTATGCACTGGGCGATGAATCACGATTACATATCGTTAAGAATTTACTTGAGGCAAAAGAGCCTCTTACTTGCACGCAGGGAGTAAGTGGAATTAAGAAGCTACCTATTTCTACTCGCTCGCATTGTTTTCAGGTATTGCGGCAAGCGGGTGTGATTCGTTCAGAAAAAAAAGGACGTGAATGCTACAGTGAAGTCCGCGTAAATGAACTAGAAAAAAAATTCCCAAGCTTGATTCAAACAATTGTAAGGCAACTCTGACTTCACAAAAAAATATCAAAAATAATTGCGAAATAAAACACAGCAACTTTGTCAAAACAGGGCATCTAGGAAAGCACTTAGAGCAGTAGAAAAACTTGATACCTTTTGTTATAAATAATAAAGCCTAATAATAATTACGAATAAAAATACAGTAACTTACTGAAGAAGAAAAGTTGATGCGTTCACTCCTGATGCAAGAATCAACTTCAGTGTATTATCTAGCTCAATCATAAAAGTATTCATTATATCAAAATGATAACTTTTTATGTTTTGCAACTCGGCCTGAAACACGTTTTCTCCATAACTTAAAACTTGATGGCTTTAAGTTTTGTCGCATACTTTTAATCACTTGTTTTTCGGATAGCCCCGTAATGAGTTGAATATCATCAAAAGAAGTTTTATCACACCATGCCATCTCGGTTATTTCGCTTCTCTTTGCATTTTCTTGGGTCATGCCTCAATTTCCTTTCCATCCCACGCGAAGCATTTTCCGTTACTTTCACCTGTCAGGTTATTTACTACTTTGAGCATCTTTGTCACTGAGTATTCAGGTGTAAACAGCTTTCCCTCAGCCACATTACTTTGAAACGGTTTCGATAAATTGCTATCGACGGTGCCTGGATGTAATCCAACAATGATTGCTTTCCTATTACTCCTAGAAATTTCAATCGCCGCACTTTTGATGATCATATTGAGCGCGGCCTTTGATGCTCGGTAAGCATACCAACCGCCCAATCGGTTATCTGAAATACTGCCCACACGCGCTGAAAGTGCCACAAATATTGATTGATCATCTCGGTTTAATTTAGGCAAAAAGTGCTTCACCACAAGCGCGGGTAAGATAGTATTCACCTCAAACAACTGTCGGAAATTTTCAGTTGATAGGTCACGAAGTGATTTTTCCGGCATTAGCGCATCACCATGCAATATGCCTGTCGCAACTATCACCCTATCGAGAAGCATCTCTTTTGAAGCAATTGCCGCTGCGGACTCAATGGAAAGTTCATCTTGATAATCAATTGGGTGGAAGATCGTATTTCTGTTACTCAGCTTTGGGTCACTTCTAGAAAAAACGTGAACAGCAGCATCTGGATATAGCGCAGATAACTGCTGTGTAAATTCACTACCGATAGCTCCAGATCCACCAATGATTGCAATGTTTTTTACCATGGCTATAGCTGCTCCTCTTTCATTGCTAGCTGACAGTGCGCAAGCCTCTTAAAACGCACATTAGCAAACAGTTTGTAAACAGCATTTGCTATTTGCCTAATAATGGGCAGCGAAACTAAGGCTGCTAAAATGCGCCAGCGCTTTAGTTGCTTCCAAATCAAAATAAAGGCATCCACGCCAACATGCAGCTGGCCATTATCATCTATTGCATGAAGCTGCTTTAATCCTTCAGAGAGACTTACGCCATGCTCTGTTAAGAACTTAACTGATTCTGTAATATCCTGCCAATCGAAAATTCCATCGGGTGCGATAGCCCTATAGTGGCGGATTTCTTTGGAACATAACCCACATTTTCCATCATAGAATACGGCAATCATGATTGATTTAACGAGGCTGGTGTTTTCATAAGTTTCATCGTTATTTAAGATGGGTTTTTAAACTATTTGCCAAATATCGTGCGCTTGTAAATGCGCCTTCGACTCGTCCTTGTTGGCACCAATCGCCACAGACTCCGAGTTGGTTCTGCTCATCAAGCAAGGGTTCTTTATTCAGGCGCTTCGGGCTATTTTCATAACGCCAAGAATGCAGAGCAATATGGTCTGCTACTTTCAAATTTTGGCTACTCACCTGCGAAGCTTGCGCCATGAGGTGATCAACCACCTCGTCACGATCACGATCCATATTCTCTTCTGACCATACATTTGTCGCCAAAATGGAGAGAGAAAACTTGGAAGATCGCCCCGGCTTGCTGCTATTGACAGACATCCAACTAATATCAGATTGACGAACCAATGCCGCCTGCCAATCCAAATCCAGCGGCTCGTCAAATCCCAGCATTAAGGTGTAGCAACCCACCATCGGATAATCTTGCATGGTTGAATGGTATTGGAACTCAGAAGGCAAAAGTTTAGTGCTTTGCTGTGCGGGAGCTGTAGAGATAACCCAATCGAAGAGCCCTAGCTCTTGTTCATTTTCACCAATAATATCCCACTTAGTCCCTCGCTTTTGAAGCTTATCAACACATGTCTGAGTATAAACATTAAGGTCTTGTGCTAGATATTTGCCTATTGCATTCATCTTAGGTGCGCCAACATAGTGCGGAAATTTATCGTTCCATTGGCGGCTTCTATTAACTTCATTCCCTTGAAACTCAACAAAACCTGCATTCCAAGTTTCAATAACACCCGCTTTAATCATCGGGGCAATAAACTGTTTGAATTCTTTAGACTGCGCGATAAAAAACTGAGCACCGTGGTCAAACTCATAATCCCCCGCGTAGCGAGTCGACATACGACCACCTAACCCACGCGATTTTTCAAAAACCGTCACGTCAGCATGTCCTTTGAGCAAGTGAGCCAGCGTTAGCCCAGCAATGCCGGCTCCAATAATTGCAACGGATTTTTTTTCCATAAATAGTTATTAGCAAAATTGACTGCAATGCGCGCATTACAAAATCGTAACTAGTTCATTGTCATATTATAAAGCATCTTGAATCTATGAAACTGCTTAGCAAATTATTCGCCATCTGCGCTGCTCTTTTTTCTTTCCAGACTCTAGCAGAGGATGGAGGCGCACCCTCAAAGAACGCCCATAACTTTACTTTCCAAACATTGCTGGGAGGCGAAAAGATACCACTCTCCAATTATAAAGGAAAACTGCTACTCATTGTGAACACAGCCTCAAAATGTGGCTTTACTGGGCAATACGAAGGGCTAGAGAAACTCTACAAAACTTACAAAGAACGTGGGTTAATCGTGATTGGCGTTCCCAGCAACGATTTTGGCGCACAAGAGCCCGGATCATCTGAAAAAATTGCGGAATTCTGTCAATTAAACTACGGGGTGAATTTTCCCATGACGCAAAAAGAAGCGGTTTCCGGCAAAGATGCACACCCCTTTTATCGCTGGGCGAAAAAAGAGTTAGGCTTTGGCACTGCGCCCAAATGGAACTTCCATAAATATCTCGTAAACCAAAATGGCGAGTTAATTGATTATTTCAATTCAACCACCAAGCCACAATCTTCAAACATTACCAAAGCGATTGAGATAGCTCTTAACGAGGGGGCATGACCAAGCTACGACTAATATTAGGCGATCAGCTTAATCACTCTATTTCCAGCCTGCGCGATACTGATAAAGACAACGATATCATCCTAATGGCTGAGCTATGGGATGAGGCAACATATGTTAAACATCATAAAAAGAAGATAGCCTTCTTATTCTCTGCCATGCGTCACTTTGCGCAAGAGCTACGCGATGAAGGCTTCCGCGTTGAATATACGGAACTCGGCGAGGCACAGAGCTTTAGTGACATTATCGAAACCGCAATCGCGCAGCACCAAGCCCATACATTAATCGTCACCCATGCTGGCGAATATCGTGTCGCACAGGAAATGCAAGGATGGGAGCACCAATTTGGCCTCCGCGTTGATATCCGAGAAGATGATCGCTTTCTCTGCTCGCCCAACGAATTCGCCGATTGGGCAGAAGGCCGGAAAACGCTGCGCATGGAGTATTTCTATCGCGAAATGCGCAAAAAATATAATATCCTTATGGATGGTGATCAACCCATTGGCGGCAAATGGAATTACGATGCTGAAAATCGTAAGCCTCCCAAAGAAGGGCTGGATATACCCGCTACCTACACCGGAAAAACAGATGAGATAACCGATGAAGTCTTAACCCTAGTTGCTAAAAAATTCGACAACCATTTTGGTGATTTAGAACCGTTCTATTTTGCCGTGACTCACGACCAAGCACGTTACGCATTGAGCAAATTTATCGATGAGCGACTCTCGTATTTTGGCGATTATCAAGATGCCATGATTCAAGGCGAACCGTGGATGTATCATTCGCATATTGGCTTCTATTTAAATTGCGGACTACTCACACCCATGGAATGTGTCGAGGCAGCACAACAGGCCTATTACGATAAGAAAGCCCCGCTTAATGCAGTCGAAGGGTTCATCCGCCAAATTATCGGTTGGCGCGAATACATACGCGGCATTTACTGGCTTAAAATGCCTGATTATGCGGATGAGAACTTTTTTGAAGCCACCCGTGATTTGCCAGAGTCTTACTGGACTGCAAACACCAAAATGAACTGCCTACGCCAATGCGTCAGCGAAACCAAAGCCAACGCTTATGCCCACCATATTCAGCGGCTGATGGTGTTGGGGAATTTTGCATTACTCGCGGGCATTGAACCCAAACAAGTAAATGAATGGTTCCTTATTGTTTACGCCGATGCTTATGAATGGGTAGAACTGCCTAATGTTAGCGGTATGATACTGTTTGCCGATGGCGGCTATCTTGCCAGCAAACCTTATGCGGCTGGCGGCACTTACATTAATAAAATGTCTGACTATTGCAAAGGCTGCTCTTATAAGGTGACTAAAAAGAATGGCGAAGAAGCTTGCCCCTTCAATTATCTCTATTGGGACTTTCTTAGCCGTAACCGCGAAAAACTTAAAACTAACCACCGGATCGGTATGATGTATAAAACCTATGACCGTATGGATACTGAAAAGAAACAAGCAATCCATGATGATTCACGACGTTTTCTAAAAGGAATAACAAATGACTGAACAGGCTTTAAATGTTCTTGGCACTCCACTGATCGGCTGCTGCACTGACCCCATAACTGGATTTTACCGCGATGGCTTTTGTCGAACTGATCAACATGATGCTGGTCGCCATGTAATTTGTGCGATATTGACCGATGAATTTCTAGAATTCACGAAGTCTCGCGGCAATGACCTCTCTACCCCTCGCCCAGCGTATGACTTCCCTGGCTTAAAAGCGGGTGATGGCTGGTGCCTTTGCGTCCTACGCTGGCGCGAAGCCTTGCACGAAAACCTAGCGCCGCCCGTCAAGTTAGAAGCCTGCCACACAAAAGCGTTAGACTATGTAACGCTAGATGACCTTAAACGCCATGCAGTGCAGTAATAAGCAAGCAAGTGATGACGACAAAACTCACATTGCGTCGCATTTTAAAGTAGGCTCGGGAAATTAAGTCTGCCTTATACAACTTCCATTCAATCAAAATGATCAATGCAAAGCCAATCGCCGAACCCAGCAAACTAATGCGCGGCATTGCGACAAGCGATAGAACCCAAACCCCAATCACAATTACATTACTACTGATGAAAAGATTAAGCGGAGATGAGGGGGCTTTATACAAATACGTACCCCAATGAATACCGCATAAGAAGGATAGGATGAGCAATCCATAACTCTGCGCAATTAGTCTAGTTTCTCCTATAAGCGGCACGACACTGATACCCATGAACAGCAAAGCCGCACAGGCCAAAAATGGTAATGCCCCTGCATAGGTAAGCAGTTGGTGAAGCTTAGAATCTATTTTCATGATTTCTTTTTAGCGCGCCTACAGCGTTCAGAACAATATTTTACTTCTTCCCACATCTTCGCCCACTTTTACGCCAGTCGAATGGTCGTTCGCATATGATGAAAATTTTAGTGGGTAAATTACTTTTCTTCATTTTTCTAATATTGAGCTCAACTTAACTTGCGAGTTAAAACGATTCGTTCACATATGACGCCGCCTAACTCAGACTGGTAACGATGAAGCTCTGTGAAATTATTATTATGGAGAATTCCCTGAATCGGCTTATTTTCCGCTCTACATCGAACCAAAATAGTTGAATATCCTAGGCTGTGAATCATATCGCAATATTGTGAAACCATATATTGCGCATACCCATTTCGGCGCTGCGAAGGAGAAACCGCTACAAGAGAAATATAAAAAGATGAAGGCTTATCATATGCCAACTCCGCTGAAATAAAACTATCAGAGAAACTACTTCCGCAGCATACTCCTTGAATCTCTCCAGCATCATTTTTCAAAGCAGCAAACACAGATTTCTCAACAACACGATTTTGAAAATATTGATAAGAGGTTTCTTCTGTCCAGTCCTCGCCCTTAGCCATTCGAACAGTTCTGCCACCGATACCATCACTGACTTCACCAGCGGCAGCGATAAGATCGATGTAACGGGCCTCAACCTTTCGGCGGGCGACCTTAACTACACAGATATGGGCTCCTACACTCAAATCAGCACCACGGACGGCTCTTTCCACATCAACCTAACCGGCGATCATACCTATAGCGCCGGTGACTTTACCGGCCTAAGCGTGACGGGTGATGTGATTAACGGCACCCAGTCTAGTGGCCTCACAGCGCGTCGTATCACCTCTGATCAGCTCGGCGAATTCGATATGATGGACTATAATGGCGATGGCCAATTGGATATTGTCACCACCGGCGGCGCGAATGGCGGAGCACTGGTTTGGTATAATGGCGCTAGCGGCGAAAAAGGGACCATCCTTGCCAGCAATACCGGCGATTACCGCGTGGTCGATTATAATGGCGATGGCAGCATGGATGTCGTAACCAATGCTGGTGGCGGCCTCAAATGGATCGCCCAGAACGGCACCGAAACCATGATCACCTATCACGGCGTCACCGACTACCAAGTGGCCGATATGAATAATGATGGCCAAGTTGATGTGATCAGCAATGGCGGCACCTACCAAAATGGCGTCTCCATTGTTGGTACGATTTGGTATAACGGCAATGGCGGCCTAAACCGAGTGACTTACAACGATATTGGTGATTGGAAAGTGGCCGATATTGATGGCGATGGCACGAATGAAATCGTTAGTAATAACGGAACTTACCAAAATGGCGCGAATTTCGGCGGCATTGTCTCTTACGAAAATAACGGCGCCCTTAGCCGCGTAAGTTACGTCGCAGATTCTGATTTCCGCCTCACTCAACTCGATGGCGATGCCGCGATGGAAGTGGTGACGAATTACGGCAACTGGACCAGTGGCGCGGCAACAAGCGGCTTACTCACCGTGAATGGCAGCATGACTCGCGTGACTTCAAATAACCTCGGCAATTATGATATTGGCGATTTCGATGGCGATGGTCAGGTAGAATATATCACCACAAACGGTACCTACGGTAGCGGCGTCGGCATTACGGGCGTCATGATGTATCAGGCGGACGGCTCTCTCAGCCGCCTCACCAACGACAATGTTTCTACCCTCGAGCTAAAAGATTGGGATGGCGATGGCGATATGGATATCCTCGTCACGGGTGGGCCCTATGGCAACGGCCTCGTGCAACTGCACTATGGCGGCGCGAATGATACACTGACCGGCACCGTGAATAACGACACCATCACCGGCGGCGAAGGCTCAGATAACCTAACTGGCGGCGCAGGGTCTGATATATTCGTATTTGGTAGTAACTTTGATATTGATACGGTGACTGACTTCCAAGTGGGCGTCGATACCATCCAATTTGATAACACTTACGGTATTAGCACCGCACAAGATGCCCTCAATAAAGTACTCTATACCGGCGGCAATGCTGTGATCGGCGTCGGCGGCGAAGGGGTAATTATCCTACAAGGCATTACCAGCGGCCTAACGACCGACGATTTTTCTATCGCTTAATTTGACTCCACAATTATTTGCTGCCAAAAATCAAATATGCAAGATAGAGCCACTATTGTTCATGAGAACTTTCTAAAACGAGTTGCGGAGGAAGACCTCCCCACTCCCCTTTCCACCAGCCTTGAGGTCGCCGGCATCTCTGCCGTGCAACTCCGCCAAATTGTGGAAAGCCAATTTCTCAGCCGTCATTTGGATAACACCTCGCGCAAATTGAAAGACCGTGGAGAAAGCTTCTACACAATCGGCTCCTCCGGACATGAGGGCAATGCCGCCATCGCTAGCGCCTTCCGTATCGATGATATGGCCTTTTTGCATTATCGTGGCGCCGCCTTCTTCATCGAACGTGCGAAGAAAGCCCCTTCTATCGACATTGCACAAGATATGCTGCTGAGCTTCGCAGCCAGTAAAGACGACCCGATCTCTGGCGGACGCCATAAAGTGCTGGGCAGCAAGCGCCTCTTCGTTCCTCCGCAAACCAGTACCATTGCCTCTCACCTACCCAAAGCCGTTGGCACCGCCAGCTCTATCGGCGTAAACCGTCGCCTCAAGCAGGCTGCCGCATTACCACGCGATAGTATCGTCATGTGTAGCTTTGGCGATGCCTCGCTCAATCATTCCACCTCGCAAGGCGCGATCAATACGGCCAGTTGGACGGCCTATAAAAAGATTCACACACCTATCTTGTTTATTTGCGAAGATAATGGCATCGGCATTTCGACTGAGACGCCTGATGGCTGGGTACAAGCTAGTATGAGCAACAAACCCGCCATCAAATATTTCACCTGCAACGGGCTGGACGCACTGGACACCTACCGCACCGCGCGCCAAGCTGAGACTTATATCCGTAAAACGCGCATGCCAGCTTTCTTGCATATGCGCTGCATCCGTCTATTCGGTCATGCTGGCGCCGATGCTCAGCATGTTTACATGAGCATGGATACAATTGTTGAAACCGAAGCCCATGATCCGCTGCTTTATTCAGCGCGACTACTCATCGATCATTGCAACATGAGCAGTACCCAAGTGCTCGAACTTTACCAAACCATTCAGGCGGAGGTGGAAACGAAAGCCGAATTCGCCATCACGCGCCCTAAGCTGGAAACTTCCAAGGAAGTAATGGCCTCTATCATTCCACCAAAGTTGGATTTACCCCCTCCCACCAAGCCCACAAAAGCTGAACGCACAGAGCTATTCAAGGCCGACAAATCACGTATCAGCCGCCCGCAAAATATGGCCCGCATGATCAACTGGACGCTAGCGGATCTGATGCTAGAACAGAGCAACATCGTGCTCGCCGGCGAAGATATAGGCAAAAAAGGCGGGGTTTACTCCGTTACGTCTCGTCTGCACGATCAATTCGGCGCACATCGCGTGATTGATACATTGCTTGATGAACAATCCATCCTCGGCCTTGCCATCGGCATGGCGCATAACGGTATCTTACCCATTCCCGAAATCCAATTCCTCGCTTACCTGCATAATGCGGAAGATCAATTGCGCGGCGAAGCGGCCACCCTCCCCTTCTTCTCAGAAGGCCAATATACAAACCCAATGGTCATTCGTATTGCTGGGCTCGCCTACCAAAAAGGGTTTGGCGGGCATTTCCATAATGATAATAGTTTCGCCGTTTTACGGGATATTCCGGGCGTCATCATCGCCTGCCCGAGCAACGGGGCCGATGCGGTCGGCATGCTACGTGAATGCGTGCGGTTAGCCCGCGAAGAGCAACGCATTGTCATCTTCTTAGAGCCTATCGCGCTTTACATGACCCGCGACTTGCATGAGCCCAAAGATGAAGGCTGGAGCTTTACTTACGAAGATGTTTACAAACAAGATGATCTCTCGCTGGGCCAGTTAGGCCAGCATGGCAATGGCAAAGAGCTGGCCATCCTCACTTACGGAAATGGCTATTACCTCTCGCGCCAAGCAGAGAAAACCCTCACCGAAAAACATGGCATTAAATCCCGCATCATTGATCTGCGCTGGCTCGCTCCACTCGACGAAACCGCTATTTTAGAAGCGGTCAAAAGCTGCGAGCATATTTTAATCGTCGATGAGTGTCGTGTAACGGGTTCTTTAAGCGAACAGCTCATGGCACTATTGATGGAAAAGCTCTCTCCGCTCCCAGCGCTGGGCCGTATTGCTGCCGATGATTCCTTCATCCCGCTAGGCAAAGCAGCAACGGCAACTCTACCAAGTGCAAAATCCATTGTAGAAGCAGCGTTAGAGCTTACGGATAAAAGCAAAAAAACCTGCGCAGCTTGAAAATTCAACCTAATAAGCATAATACCCTCTACATTACGTAGGATACGAAACATGGTGATTATTACGTTAGCGCTCGCGGCTTTAGCTCTTGTTTGGAGCTTAATTGCAGCCCATTGGTTTGTGCCAGAATTAATGCACGAACTTATCGAGAATTACGATGTTAGCGATATCATCTTCTCATGCATTATTGCAATGATGGCAATCGCTCTGCTCGTACAAGAAAAACGCCTAAAGCGTATTCGCCAATAAGACTTTACAGCAGCCTTTAATTCTCCTATACACCTCGTCTTCATAGTAAAGCGCTTGGGCAATGAGGCTCGCGATGGTGCTGTGAGAGGTAAATATGAAAATACTAGCGTGTAATAGCAATGTCCCACTAGCCCAAGCAATGGCTTCTCACTTAGGCACTAGCCTAACAAAAGCGGATATTAAAAAATTCCCTGATTCTGAAGTCTTCGTGGAAATTCACGAAAATGTACGTGGCGAAGATGTGTTTGTGGTTCAGTCCACTTCCAACCCTGCCAACCATAACATCATGGAATTACTCATCATGCTGGATGCACTCAAACGTGCCTCTGCGCGCCGTGTAACGGCAGTGATTCCTTACTTTGGCTATGCGCGCCAAGATCGTAAGCCGGGCCCACGCACACCAATTTCAGCAAAACTTGTCGCCAACCTAATCACTTCTGCCGGTGCCGATCGCGTACTAACGCTTGATCTTCATGCCGGTCAAATTCAAGGTTTCTTCGATATCCCGGTGGATCACCTTTATGCTCGCCCAGTCATCGTCGATGATATTAAATCCAAACATGGCGATAAGCCACTCACCGTTGTATCACCTGACGTGGGCGGCGTCGTTCGTGCTCGTTCACTTGCGAACCGCATTAATGCGGACCTTGCCATCATTGATAAGCGCCGCGAGCGCGCGAGTGTTTCTGAAGTGATGAACGTGATTGGTGATGTTGATGGCCGTCATTGCATCCTATTCGATGATATCGTCGACACAGCCGGTACGCTCTGCAACGGTGTAGACGCATTGCTTGAAAAAGGCGCAACAGGCGTTTCTGCTTATATCGCGCATGGCGTTCTTTCAGGCCCCGCCTTTGACCGTATCGCAAAATCAAAAATGGATGAGTTGGTGATTACTGATTCTATCCAACAACCCGATTCCGTAAAAGAACACACGAAAATCCGCACTGTTAGCATCGCGCCACTTTTGGCCGAAGCAATGCAGCGCATTAGCAACGAGGACTCGGTTTCGAGTCTATTTGAATAAAGGAGATTATTACCATGAAAGCAGCTTATACATTTGAAGCAGAAGCCCGCGAAAAACTAGGCCGAGGCGCCGCACGCGAGCTACGTCGTAACAAACGAATCCCAGCGGTTCTTTACAGTAACTCAGTGAAGCCCGTTAGCTTCTCTATTGCCGAAAACGAATTCGGAAAAATCTACCATAAGGGCGGCTTACGCTCTAAATTGGCTGAAATTAAAGTGGGAAAAGAAACTTACTACGCACTCGCTCGTGAAATTCAAGCTCACCCGGTGAGCGATAGAATTGAACATATCGACTTCCTGCAAGTTGAGTCTGACAGCGTTGTTTCTGTCGCTGTTCCCCTTAAAGTCGTCGGTACGGAGAAATCTATCGGTGTAAAGCGCGGTGGTTCAATCAACGTGGTCAAACATACCGTGAAACTCGTCTGTAACCCTGAAAACATCCCAACTTCCATTGAAGCTGATGTATCAGAAGCAGGCATCGGCGATTCAATTCACATTAGCGCCGTGAAACTTCCAGAAGGCGTGCACCCTGCAATTCAAGACCGTGACTTTACCGTTGTAACGATCGCGGGTCGCCTCCAGAAAGAGGAAGAAGTCACCGTTGCTCCTGAAGCAAGTGAAGTTCCTGTGGATGGCGAAGAGCCAGTTGAAGGCGAAGAAGGCGAAAGCACTGAAGCCGGCGACGAGTAAATCTCGCCAACTTAAAACCAAGGGCGCTGAACTTTTACAGTTCGCGCCCTTTTTTTATTTCACAAAGCAGGATAGATTACCCCCATGCACTTATTCGTAGGACTCGGAAACCCTGGCACCAAATACGCCAATCACCGTCATAATGTCGGCTTCATGCTGCTTGATGCTTTGGCCACGGATAATCACGCGCCTAGATGGAGCAAGAAGCACCAAGGCGAATTGACCGAAATTTCTGTCGATGGCGAAAAGATCCTACTCCTCAAACCGCAAACCTATATGAATAATTCGGGTCGCTCCGTTCAGGCGGCCATGGCTTTCTATAAGTTAAAGCCCGAGCAGATCACCGTATTCCATGACGAACTCGACCTCGCCAATGCCAAACTGCGCATTAAAACCGGCGGCGGACATGGCGGACATAACGGATTACGTGATATTGATGCCCAAATCGGCAAAGAATATCGGCGCATTCGCATCGGCATCGACCACCCCGGCCACAAAGACGCCGTTAGCGGCTATGTTTTGCACGATTTTAGCAAAGACGAACGCCACGCCATCGACACGCTAATCGACAATATCATCCGACACACTCCGTTGCTCATAAACGGCGAGGATGTAGCGCTTATGAATAAACTGGCATTATAATGACGCATTTTACAACGCACCATTTTAGCCCCCCCCCTTCCCCCAATGTCGGATTATTAAATACGCGTGGCGCAACAAGCTCATAAAAGTCGCCATTTTACCGCTCATTTCCTCCAACCGGAAAAATAACTGGCCAAACAGTCAAAAAAGGGGTTGCATACTCCTATTGTATGGCCTAAAAGCCTAGCTCCCCAGTGGGGTAGAAGGTATAGGTTATGGCTAAAAAAATTATTGGATACATCAAGCTAACTATCGCGGCAGGTAAGGCAAACCCTTCACCACCGGTTGGACCCGCATTGGGCCAACAAGGCTTGAACATTATGGAATTCTGTAAAGCGTTTAACGCGGAAACTCAGAAGTCTGAACCTGGCACACCGACTCCGGTTGTCATTACAGCTTATGCAGACCGTAGTTTTACATTCATCACAAAAACCCCTCCGGTTTCTTACTTCCTCAAAAAGGCAGCGAAGTTGAAAAAAGGTGCGGGCGAAACAGGCAAGCAAATCGTCGGTAAAGTGACTATGAAGCAAGTTCGTGAAATCGCGGAATTGAAGATGGTTGACCTTAACGCCAACGATATGGAAGGCGCTTGTAATATGATTAAAGGCTCAGCGGTTTCTATGGGTATTGAAGTACTCGAAGACGCAGCGTAAAGGATAGATCATCATGGCATTAAGCAAAAAGAAAACAGCAATTCTCGCAACAATCGATGGCGCAAAGCTTTACGATTTGGATGCGGCGGTTAAGCTCGTACAAGATAACGCAACAGCGAAATTCGATGAAACCATCGAACTAGCGGTTAACCTTGGTGTTGACCCGCGTCACTCGGATCAACAAGTCCGTAAAATGGTTGCCCTCCCTAACGGTACAGGCAAGAAAATGCGCATCGCCGTATTCGCTCGTGGCGACAAAGCAGAACTTGCTAAAAAAGCAGGCGCTGATGTTGTCGGTGCTGAAGATCTGATGGAAAGTATGCAAAAAGGTGATCTTAACTATGATCGCGTGATTGCCACTCCTGATATGATGGCCATCGTAGGTCGCGTCGGTAAGATTCTCGGCCCTAAAGGCCTGATGCCTAACCCTAAGCTCGGCACCGTGACTCCCAATGTGGAAGAAGCTGTGAATAAAGCGAAGGCTGGTGAAGTTGAATGTCGCGTTGAAAAAGCCGGTATCGTTCACGTCGCTGTCGGCAAAGCAAGTTTCGATGCGAAGAAATTGTCTGAGAATATCTCGACAGTGATCAAAGCATTGCAAAGCGCTAAACCATCCGGTGCTAAGGGCGGCTACATGAAGCGTGCTGCTATTAGCTCGACCATGGGTGGCGGCGTTAAATTAGATTTAAGCAGCTTTAAGCAAGCAGCATAGTTAGAAATACGGAGCACAGAGTATGGATCGCGCACAAAAACAAGCTTATGTTAAAGCATTAAACACTGGAGTTGCTGATGCAGCCTCAATCGTGGTTGTCCATTATAAAGGACTAACCGTAGATGAAATTACTGAACTACGCGCTAAAGTACGTGCGGCAGGCGGTTCTTTCCGAGTGACAAAAAATACTTTAGCAAAGCGTGCGCTTAAAGGGACTGCTTACGAATCTCTTGGTGAGCTTCTAACGGGCCCAACAGCGATTGGTTACAGTGATGATCCTGTAGCTCCGGCTAAAGCATTGGTAAACTTTGCCAATGAGAATGATAAATTACAAGTACTTGGCGGCGCTTTTGGCGAGCAAGTACTCGATGTGAATGGCGTGACTGAATTGTCTAAGATGCCTTCACTCGACGAGTTACGTGCCACAATTGTTGGCATGTTGAATACACCTGCGACTCGCATCGCTGGTGTGTTACAGGCACCTGCTGGTCAGCTGGCGCGTGTTTGTGGTGCTTACGGTGCGAAATCGTAGGAAATTAAGTTTAAGGTTTTAAGAAGAGGACGAAAATCATGGCTGCTAATATTGAAAAGATCGCTGATGACCTATCAGCACTAACTGTAATGGAAGCTGCAGAGCTTTCAAAAATGCTAGAAGAAAAATGGGGCGTATCTGCTGCTGCTCCTGTTGCTGTAGCTGCTGCCGCTGGCGAAGCTGCTGCACCTGCTGCTGAACAAGTTGAATTTGATGTCATCTTGAAAGCTGCTGGCGAAAAGAAGATCAACGTAATTAAAGAAGTACGTACCATCACTGGCCTTGGCTTGAAAGAAGCTAAAGACCTAGTTGAAGGTGCACCTAAACCAGTTAAAGAAGGCGTGTCGAAAGACGAAGCCGCTGAGATTCAGAAGAAACTCACTGAAGCTGGTGCTGAAGTTGAAGTTAAGTAACTTCTAACTCCACACAAAGATAAGGTGGCGGGACGTAAGTGCCTGCCACCTCTTTCTGTATTTTTCGTACCCCCTTTCCCATTGAATAAATGATACGGGCGGTGCGGCACTTTAATTAAAAGTTGAGAAGAGACCCGCGATGACTCAGACCGCTCAAACCCTTAATTTCACTAGCCGTAAACGTATCCGTAAGAGCTTTGGCCGCATTGAATCTGTGACCGAAATGCCGAATCTTATTGAAGTTCAAAAGAACTCATATGATCAGTTCCTGCAAATCAACATCCCTGCAGCTAAACGTACTGACACTGGCTTACAAGCGGTCCTAAAATCCGTTTTCCCAATTAATGATTTTGCTGAAACAGCAACATTGGAATTCGTATCTTACGATTTCGACAAACCTAAATTTGACGTAGAAGAATGCCGTCAGCGCGATATTAACTATGCCGCTCCGATGCGTGCAACGCTTCGCCTCATCACATGGATTGTAGATGAAGATACCGGCTCTCGCGAAATTCGCGACATTAAAGAACAAGAAGTATTCATGGGTGATATCCCATTGATGACTCAAAATGGTACTTTCGTCATTAATGGTACTGAGCGTGTGATCGTATCGCAAATGCACCGCTCACCTGGCGTATTCTTTAACCATGATAAAGGTAAAACTCACTCATCTGGCAAACTCCTCTTCTCTGCTCGTGTGATTCCTTACCGTGGTTCTTGGTTGGATTTCGAATTTGATCCG
Source organism: Rickettsiales bacterium (assembly GCA_029252805.1). Lineage (NCBI taxonomy): Bacteria > Pseudomonadati > Pseudomonadota > Alphaproteobacteria > Rickettsiales > Rickettsiales bacterium. Next base: position 17,023 of record JAQXAR010000058.1, on the reverse strand, counting down.
AAAGATCTTGTTAATACTCGTATTGACCGTCGTCGTAAACTTCCTGCCACTACTTTGCTTCGCGCATTGGATATGGGCACGGAAGAAATTCTTGATACTTATTACGATACTGTTTCCATCAAAAAAGGTAAAAAAGGCTGGGTTGCTCCTTATAACCCCGTTCAATATCGCGGCGTTAAGCTGACAGAAGATTTGATCGACGGCAAAACAGCGAAAGTTATCGTGAAAGCCGGTGAGAAAATCACTCCGCGTAAAGCGAAGAAAATTCTTGAAGATGGTACGGCAACTATCCAGCTCACCGATGAGCAAGTCATGGGTCGTTTCCTCGCAAAGAACCTCGTGAATAAAGATGGTGAAGTATTGGCAGATGCTGGTGCGGAACTAACAGAGGCACTTTTAAACATCCTTATTGAGACAGGGTTGAAAGAGCTCCCTACCCTCAACATCGATAATATCACCGTAGGTCCTTACCTTCGCAACACGTTGATGGCCGATAAAAACACGACCAAAGATGACTCGTTAATCGACATCTATAAAGTGATGCGCCCGGGTGAGCCAACGACTCCTGAAGCCGCTGGTGAATTGTTCACTAGCCTCTTCTTCGATTCTGAACGCTATGATCTTTCTGCGGTTGGCCGTGTAAAAATCAATGCTCGTCTAGACCTTGAAACTCCTGAAGAGCAAGGCACACTAACGAAAAGCGATATTGTTGAGTCAATCCGCACATTGATCCGTCTCAAAGATGGCTTCGGCGAAATTGATGATATTGATCACCTCGGTAACCGTCGTGTTCGTTCTGTGGGTGAATTGATGGAAAACCAATACCGTATCGGTCTACTTCGCATGGAGCGCGGCATTATCGAACGTATGGGTTCTGTTGATATCGACACCGTTATGCCGCATGACTTGGTGAACGCTAAGCCAGTTGCTGCTTCGGTTCGTGAATTCTTTGGCTCTAGCCAACTTTCACAATTTATGGATCAAACAAACCCACTTTCAGAGATTACGCATAAGCGTCGTCTTTCAGCGCTTGGTCCCGGCGGTCTAACGCGTGAGCGTGCTGGTTTTGAAGTTCGTGACGTACATGCGACTCACTATGGTCGTATCTGTCCGATTGAAACTCCTGAGGGTCCGAATATTGGTTTGATCAACTCTATGGCGACTTACGCCCAAATTAACAAATATGGTTTCATCGAAACGCCTTACCGTAAAGTTATTGACAGTAAAGTAACCGATGATGTGCAGTACCTCTCTGCTATTGAAGAGGGTAAGTATACAATTGCACAGGCAAATGCGCCGCTAGATACAGGCAAAAAGTTCACCGAAGAATTAGTTCCTAGCCGTAAATCTGGCGACTTCCAAATGAGCCTTCCAGAAGAAATCGACTATATTGACGTGGCACCGAAACAGCTTGTTTCTGTTGCAGCCGCAATGATTCCTTTCCTCGAAAACGATGATGCAAACCGCGCCCTCATGGGATCAAACATGCAACGCCAAGCCGTGCCTTTAGTACGTGCCGAAGCGCCATTGGTTGGTACCGGTATGGAAGCGGTTGTAGCGCGTGATTCAGGCGCAGCGATTACTGCCAAACGTGGTGGTGTAGTTGACCGTGTGGATGCATCTCGTATCGTAATTCGTGTGGATGAGAAAGAAACAGGCGGTAACACGCCGGGTGTAGATATCTACAACCTTCAAAAATTCCAACGTTCTAACCAATCTACCTGCATCAACCAACGTCCATTGGTTAAAGTAGGTGACACGCTAGACTCGGGTGACATCATCGCAGACGGTCCTTCGACTGACTTGGGTGAGTTGGCGCTAGGGCGTAACGTGCTCGTGGCCTTCATGCCGTGGAACGGTTACAACTACGAGGATTCAATTCTAATTTCTGAGCGTATCGTATCTGACGATGTCTTCACTTCCGTTCACATTGAAGAGTTCGAAGTCGTCGCCCGTGATACAAAGCTTGGCCCTGAAGAAGTGACTCGCGACATTCCAAATGTCGGTGAAGATGCGCTTCGTAACCTCGATGAAATCGGCGTAACGCACGTAGGTGCGGAAGTTAAAGCCGGTGACATTTTGGTGGGTAAAGTAACGCCTAAGTCTGAATCTCCAATGACGCCAGAAGAAAAACTTCTTCGTGCGATCTTTGGTGAAAAAGCCTCTGATGTTCGCGATAGTTCACTTCGTGTACCACCAGGTGTGGTCGGTCACGTAGTTGGTGTTCGTATCTTTAGCCGTCGTGGCATCGAAAAAGATGAACGTGCTTTGGCGCTTGAGCAATCTGAAATTCAGAAACTTGCAAAAGACCGCGATACTGAGCGCGCCATCATTGAGGGCTACGTTTACGGTCGCCTACAAACATTGCTTACCGGTAAAGAAGCGGTTTCGGGCCCGAAAGGCTTTAAGAAATCAACACTTAGCGATGAGCATTTCGTAGAATATAGCCGTGGTCAATGGTGGCAGTTCGCTGTTTCTGACAAGAAGGTAATGGATCAAATTGAAGGTCTCAAAACTCAATTGGATGATGCGTTAGAGCGTATCGAAGCACACTTTACCGATAAAGTAGATAAAGTTCAGGGCGGTGATGATCTGCAACCTGGCGTATTGAAAATGGTGAAAGTCTTCTTGGCTGTGAAGCGTAAGCTTCAACCGGGTGATAAAATGGCGGGTCGTCATGGTAACAAAGGTGTGATCTCTAAGATCATCCCTGTGGAAGACATGCCTTACCTTGAAGATGGTACTCCGGTTGATATCGTGTTGAACCCATTGGGTGTACCTTCACGTATGAACGTAGGTCAGATTCTTGAAACTCACTTGGGTTGGGCTGCTGCCGGTATCGGCGCGCAGATCGGCGAAGCGGTTCGTACTGCACAAGAGAGTGGAGACTTAAAAGGCGTTCGCGACAAACTTCTCGATGTTTATGACGAAAAAGAATTCGCCACTACTATCAAGAAAATGTCTGAGTCTGAAATTAAGGAACTTGCAGCCAACACCACTAAAGGGGTTCCATTTGCAACTCCGGTATTTGATGGTGCGAATGAGAAAGATATCGAGCACTACTTGAAAAAAGCGGGCATGCCGACTTCCGGTCAAATGACGCTTTGGGATGGTCGTACCGGTGATCAGTTTGATCGTGATGTAACGGTTGGTTACATTTACATGCTCAAACTTCATCACTTGGTCGATGAGAAAATTCACGCTCGTTCAATCGGTCCATACTCGCTCGTAACGCAGCAACCACTCGGCGGTAAATCGCAGTTTGGTGGACAGCGCTTTGGTGAGATGGAGTGTTGGGCACTTCAAGCTTACGGTGCGGCATACACGCTTCAAGAAATGCTGACAGTGAAGTCAGATGATGTTGCGGGTCGTTCGAAAGTCTATGAATCTATCGTTCGCGGTGATCATAGTTTTGAATCAGGCATTCCAGAATCGTTCCACGTAATGGTTAAAGAGCTACGTGCCCTTTGCCTAAACGTAGAACTTCAAGAAAAAGAAGCATAGAGAGAGATTAGGAGAATATTATGTCACAACTAATGTCATTCTTCGGCCTAGAACAAGGTCAGGAACAATTCGACGAAATCCGTATCTCTATCGCGAGTCCGGAAAAAATCCGTGGGTGGTCTTTTGGTGAAGTTAAGAAGCCAGAAACGATCAACTATCGTACCTTCAAACCTGAGCGCGACGGTTTATTCTGTGCGCGTATCTTTGGCCCTGTAAAGGACTATGAGTGCTTGTGCGGTAAATATAAGCGCATGAAGTATCGCGGAATTATCTGTGAGAAATGTGGCGTCGAAGTCACCACTTCTAAAGTACGTCGCGAACGTATGGGTCACATCGATCTAGCGGCTCCGGTTGCTCACATTTGGTTCTTGAAATCACTTCCAAGCCGTATTGGTTTGTTACTTGATATGACGCTTAAAGATCTAGAGCGCGTGCTTTATTTCGAAAGCTTCATGGTAACAGAACCGGGTCTATCGCCTTTCACTAAAGGTGAAGTGCTAACGGAAGATCAGTATTACGATGCTCAAGATGATTACGGTGCTGAAGCTTTCACGGCTGAAATCGGTGCGCAAGCGATCAAGACGATGTTGCAAGGTCTCGACCTTCCGGTTGAACTTGAAACAACGAAGACTGATCTACGTGAAACGGGTTCTGAAGCGAAGCGTAAGAAATACGTTAAGCGTCTAAAACTTATCGAGAACTTCATTGATTCTGGTAACAAGCCAGAATGGATGATTCTTGACGTTGTTCCTGTCATTCCTCCTGATTTGCGTCCATTGGTGCCACTTGATGGTGGCCGTTTTGCGACGTCTGATTTGAACGATCTTTATCGTCGTGTGATCAACCGTAACAACCGTTTGAAACGTCTATTGGAGCTTCGCGCCCCTGACATTATCGTGCGTAACGAAAAGCGTATGCTTCAAGAATCGGGGGGGGGGGTCTTCGATAACGGTCGTCGCGGTCGTACCATTACCGGTAACAATAAGCGTCCTCTGAAATCACTTTCAGACATGCTTAAAGGTAAGCAAGGGCGTTTCCGTCAAAACCTACTCGGAAAACGTGTCGATTACTCGGGCCGTTCTGTGATTGTGGTTGGACCGGAGCTAATGCTTCATCAATGTGGTCTTCCAAAGAAAATGGCATTGGAGCTGTTCAAGCCATTCATCTATGCGAAGCTAGAAATCTACGGGATTGCGACCACAATTAAAGCCGCAAAACGTCTTGTAGAAACAGAGCGTCCTGAAGTTTGGGATATCTTGGAAGAAGTAATCCGTGAGCACCCGGTACTACTCAACCGTGCGCCTACCCTTCACCGTTTGGGCATCCAAGCGTTTGAGCCAAAACTTATCGAAGGTAAAGCGATCCAGCTTCACCCACTCGTTTGTGGCGCGTTCAACGCTGACTTTGACGGTGACCAAATGGCCGTTCACGTACCTTTGTCAATCGAAGCACAGTTAGAATCACGCGTTCTCATCATGAGCACGAACAACATTCTATCACCTGCTAACGGTAAGCCGATCATCGTACCTTCACAGGATATGGTCTTGGGTCTTTACTACATTACGATTGAAGCTGATGGCGAAGAAGGCGAAGGCATGTCTTTCGGTTCAATGGCTGAATTGATTCAAGCGATTGATAATAAAGTTGTCTCTCTCCATGCGAAAATCAAATGCCGTTACAAAGGCGTTGATGAGAATGGCAAAGAGAAAGTCTCTTTGGTTGAGTCAACTCCGGGTCGTATGTTGCTAGCACAGTACTTACCACGCAACCCAGATGTTGCTTTCGATCAAGTTAACCGCTTGATGACAAAGAAAGAACTCTCGAACTTGCTCGGTCACGTTTATCGTTACTGTGGTCAGAAAGCGACTGTGATCTTTGCCGATCAAATTATGGGTCTTGGCTTTAAGCACGCCGCCAAAGCGGGTATCTCTTTCGGTAAGGATGACATGATCATTCCTGAAACGAAGGATGGCCACGTTAACGGCACTCTGGATCAAGTGAAAGAATTTGAAAATCAATATTCTGAAGGTTTGATCACCCAAGGTGAGAAATATAACAAAGTCGTCGATGCATGGTCGCATTGTTCTGAGCGCGTTGCTGAAGATATGATGGATGTCATTTCCGGTAAAAACGCGAAGAAACAAGCGAACGGTAAAGAGATGAACGCCATTTACATGATGGCTCACTCGGGTGCACGTGGTTCTGCCGCTCAAATTAAGCAGCTTGCGGGTATGCGTGGTTTGATGGCTAAACCTTCTGGTGAGATTATCGAAACGCCGATTATCTCAAACTTTAAAGAAGGTTTGACCGTACTTGAATACTTTAACTCTACCCACGGAGCGCGTAAAGGTTTGGCCGATACCGCACTAAAAACTGCGAATTCAGGTTACCTGACTCGTCGTTTGGTAGATGTATCTCAAGATTGTATCATCGTTGAAAATGACTGTGGAACGAATCAAGGCATCGTGGCAAAACCGATCATCGAAGGTGGTGAGGTGGTAACGCCTCTGTCTGAGAAGATCCTTGGCCGTACTTCAACTCGCGACGTCATTCACCCAACCACTGAGAAGCCTATCGTTAAGGCCGGCCAGTTGGTAGATGAATATATCGTTGATGATATTGATGAAGCCGGTATCGAATCTATCATGATTCGTTCAGCGCTGACTTGTGAGTCTGAAGGCGGTATCTGTGGTACGTGTTACGGACGTGACTTGTCACGCGGAACAGCCGTAAACTTGGGTGAAGCGGTTGGCGTAATTGCCGCGCAATCCATTGGTGAGCCGGGCACACAGCTAACGATGCGTACCTTCCACATTGGTGGTGCTGCGCAGCGTGGTTCAGAAGCCTCTAGCGTTGAATCTTCACATGATGGTGTGTTGGAACTTTCCAACAAAAACATCGTTGTCGACTCACAAGGTCGTGCAGTGGTAATGAGCCGTACCTGTGAAATCATCATTCGTGATGCCAAAGAGAACGAACGTGGTCGCCACAAAGTTCCATATGGCGCGCGTGTAACGGTTAAAGAAGGCGCTAAAGTGAAAGCCGGCGAGAAACTCGCTGAGTGGGATCCGTACACTATTCCGATCATTACTGAGCGTGATGGTGTGGCGAACTACCGTGACCTCGTGGACAGTGTTTCACTACGTGAAGTAACGGATGAAGCCACTGGTTTATCAAGCAAAGTAGTTATTGACTGGCGCCAGCAGGCTCGTGGTCAAGATCTGAAACCTCGTGTTGCTTTGCGCGATAAAGACGGTGAAATCATCACCTTGCCAAATGGTTTGGAAGCCCGTTATTTCCTTCCCGTTGATGCGATTCTTTCTATCGCTGACGGTCAAACCATCAACGCAGGTGACGTGATCGCACGTATCCCGAAAGAGTCTTCTAAGACACGTGATATTACCGGTGGTCTACCTCGTGTAGCTGAACTATTCGAAGCACGTATGCCTAAGGATCACGCTGTGATCTCTGATATTGGTGGACGTATCGAGTTTGGTCGCGATTACAAAACCAAACGTCGTATCATTGTTCGCCCTGAAGAGGACGATGCAGAACCGATGGAATATATGATTCCAAAAGGTAAGCATATCGCCGTAAACGAAGGTGACTTGATCGAAAAAGGTGACTTGTTGATGGATGGTAACCCTGTACCGCACGATATTTTGCGTGTCATGGGTGTCGAAGCTTTGGCTGAATATATGGTTCACGAAGTGCAGGCCGTTTACCGTCTACAAGGGGTAGGCATTAACGATAAGCATATCGAAGTTGTACTTAGCATGATGCTCCGTAAAATCGAAATCACTGCGCCTGGCGAAACGACTTTCCTAGTCGGTGAGCAAGTTGAGCGTGAAGATTTCGACGAAATGAATGCAAAAGCGGCTAAAGCCGGCGAGAAGCCAGCTGAAGGCCACTTGGTATTGCAAGGGATTACGAAAGCATCCCTACAAACCAAATCATTCATCTCAGCGGCATCGTTCCAAGAAACCACGCGTGTACTGACCGAAGCTTCAGTGGCGGGTAAAATCGATACGTTGCAAGGCCTCAAAGAGAACGTCATCGTGGGTCGTTTGATTCCTGCCGGTACCGGTGCATTCATGAATCGCATGAAACATGTGGCACAAGTACGCGATAAGGTAATCGAAGACGAGCGCGCGGCTAAACTGGCTGCAGAACCAGAAGCGATCAGCTTCGACGGTGATACAGACGGCGACGAGTCACTCGCTAGCTAGAGTTTGTTGAGCTTATAATTAGAGCTTAACCGCAAATAAAAACCCCCGGAAGAGAGAAATTCTCTTTCGGGGGTTTTTATTTGCATGGAGTTCAGACTTATTTGTTTTGCCCCCGGCGCGCGTGCGGGCGCTTCGATGGGCTATTGGCTTCGCCAATGCTCAAGGCTGGCTCAGCTTGCTGACTTCACGATGGGAGGCCAGTGGGCTTAAGCGGAGACAATCCGAATTAATCCACTTCTTGCCCAAACTTGGTTAGCACGACATAGAGCAAGAACATGCCGGCGCCCATGCCCATCCACCATGGCAGGCCGTAGCCTACGGGGATGAGGCCAGCGACCATGGCGACGGAACCTACAAGCATCGCATAAGGCAGCTGCGTACGCACATGTTCGATATGATCACAACCGGAGGAAACGGAAGAGAGAATCGTTGTGTCCGAAATCGGCGAGCAATGATCGCCCCATACAGCACCGGTCAACACACTCGCCACACTGGCATAGAGAATCGGCATCGCATCTGGCCCACCAGTCATGCCAGCGCTCTCTAATGCGCCCCATGCAAGTGGGATGGCGAGCGGTACTAGAATGGCCATCACGCCCCAGCTGGTTCCGGTTGAGAAAGCGATGATCGACGCGAGCAAGAACACGACCACTGGCAATAATTGTGGCGCAAGATTGCCCTCCAATTGATTCACCAAGTAATCCGCTGTTCCAATCGCATCATTCACGCCGGCAATACCCCAAGCGAAGGTCAGGATAATCACCGCGCCAAGCATGGGCACAAAGCCATGTTCCAAGGCACCGATAATCTCACCGACCGTCATATCCGCATTGTATTTACTGACAAGAAGCGCCGAGGTGGCGCTGAGCAAAGAGGCCCATAGCATCGCCTTAAACGGATCTGCATTTCCGAAGATAGCGGTTAATGTCACCGCCTGCCCTTCATCCGGCCAACCGGTAAGGAGCAAGCCACCGATCACGCTTACAATCAGCACCATAAGCGGCAAGAGCGCGTTAATCGCTTTACCTTTGCTTACTTTGACCATTTTCGCCTTGCTGGTCTTGCGTTTAGCAGCTTTCGCTGCCTCCTTGCGCGCCGCCCGCTCGGCCTTTAACATCGGCCCCATATCGCGATTCGTAGTGATAAGCATAAAGATGAATAAGATACTCAAAATACTGTAGAAACTGTAAGGAATCGACGCGATCATCAACTCATAAGCTGGCATATTCAAGGTCGGCAAACTACTCATCGCCGTATCAAGCAAAGACACTTGGAAGCCAATCCACGTGGTAAGTAGCGCAATAGAGGCAATCGGCGACGCCGTAGTATCCACGATATACGCGAGTTTTTCACGGCTAATACCGCGTTCATCGGCCAGTGGACGCATCGTGTTGCCGACAATCAGCATGCTCGCATAATCATCGAAAAAGATCTTTAAACCGGCAAACATCGAAGCATATTGCGCGCCTTTTGCTGTTTTTACGCGATTCGCCATCCATGCAATCACACCGTCAATACCGCCATTGGCGCGGATAATACCAATCATCCCACCCACCGTGAGCGTAAACATGATGATCGAAATATGATCCGTACTCGCATCACTTGGCACGATAGATTGGAGTAACCACGTATCCATCACGCGCAAGAAACCCTGCCATAAAGCCGGCAAATCACCGCCCGAAAGCAACCACGCGCCGGACCAAATACCAAGGAAGAGCGAGACAATCACCTGACGCGTCAATAACGCCATCGCAATGGCTAAACCGGCAGGGAGCAATGACCATATTCCATAGTCAATCACGACCTCAGCACTCGCCTCACCCGCCGCAAAAACGGAGAAACTCGCAAAGGTTACCACTAGAAAGGATAAGATAGCCACGCGCATAACAGCCTCATTTGTTCTTTTACAGTGACTTAAGCTATCGCGCGAATCAATGATTGTCTTAAAATTGTAACACAATCAAACTCCGAAACGCGGTATATTCTATAGTAGATAGATTTATATGACGAAAAAGAACCACATTCAGCGCGTACACATCTGGGATGACCCAGAAAGTCGCATCAATTTTCTGGAGACCACTCTTGGTGATAAAGAGTGGGAGGCGGTTATTTATGAGCCTGTGGAGAGCGGAACAGGTCGCCTGCCATCTCTCAAGAAAGAGCTAGAACAGAAAAATTACAGAACGAAGCTCGGGAAAGACACAAACGGCATCCCAACCCTCACAATCACACATTTCAACCATGAAACTAGCCTGCTTAAAACTTTTGGAGAACTTGGTCTAACAGCCGGCATCCGCCAAACATTTGAAACCAGTCGAGGGCGTATTGGTGATATTCTCACGGGCATTAAGAGCAAAGTCGATTTCTTCATGGGAAGTGAAGCTCGTCGCTTCAGCACTCTCTATGCCTTTGGAGATATCGCATTAGGTACTCTCCCAAATCTCTATTCAAACTTCTCTGGCGATAAAACACCTAAAGCGAAGACCGCCATTACTGGAACAATTGACAAATTTAAAGACAAAAATAAAACAGCCAATAGCCTATATGATCGTGCCTATGACTTAGCACTCGTTCAATCACTCGTCATGATGTTTGGAATGAAAGAAGGTAAAGAGCTCATTGCAGAAGAGATGAAACAAGGGCTTTCTGCCGCACAACAGAAAGGTATCGATCTTTCTGACTTCGACAATCTAATGCCCGAAATAAAAGACCGCCGCTCTACTGCTAAAAAATGGTTTAACGATACCGCCGTTTATACGGGTTCTGGTGCACAAATTTTAGGACAATTGATCTTAATCGTTTCAGGCTTGATGCGCCTTCGTAATACCAAAGCATTTCTGAATGAAAATAAAGACATTAAGCTCAACACAGGCGTCAATATCTATGACCAGCTAGGAAAAGCGAAATTAGGAGCTATTGGTGATGTGACAACAGGCTCACTCTCCGTAGCAGGTTGGACCTTAATGGGCTTCTTTAAAGAACAAGCCATTACCAATAAAGTGGACTGGAGCGAGAATTTCTTCAAACGCGCCGGACAAGAAATTAAATCTTCGCCTAATACACTTGCAAGCGTCTGCGTAACTTTAGCTAGTCTTGTAGGTATGAAAGCTGGAGATTTAAAACACTCCGTAAAACATGCACTTGAAGAAGAACAAAAATGGGAACATAACCGTCTCAATATCTCAAAAAGTGCTACTGGACTCAGCAGTAAAAATTTAGATGCCCTAGCAACGGCACAATCAAAAAATAAGAAATCTGGCTTCAACAAGCAATATATTGGTAATGGTATCTACCTAATCGGTGATATGACGGTTGCCCTCACCAAGAACCGTAATTATGAAGCAGGGCAAATCGCAAATATCGAAGCAATGGCAAGCACCGCTATTGGTCTCCTCGATAATATGCCAATCGCATTTGGAGAGTCTGGTAAAGATGAATTCATTACCAAGCTCTCAAATTACATGGCGAAACGTTTAGATAACCTTCATGACCCTAAGAACCCGCGTCCTGAAGAATATGCCAAAATGGACGAACAAGAGAGATTAAATCGATTCGCTCAGCAGATTAGAAATGAAATCATTAGCAAACTTCCTGAAGTTAATCAGAAATTTGAGGCTATTGCGGAACGTGCGTCAGACATTGTTCTACAGTTTGGACACGAACAAAAAGAGGCGGTAAAACAAGCGCTCGCTACAGAGCTAGAAAAAAGCCAAATGCTTTCAGCCACAAAAGATGAAATCATCAATGCGATCGATAAAACCTTACAAAACAAAGGAGCCGTCATGCAAGAGACCTCCTATAAAAGTAAAACAGTCTTGCCACAAAATATTAAAAAACCTCTCGCCGCGCTCGTTAACAGCCTACCCGGACCTCAAACAGCTCAAGAAGCAATGGATCTATATGCTGCGGTTCAACCTTTCATTTCACGTAGCCAATCGCATGATGCTGAAAAATTTGCAAAACAACTCGACACTGAAGAGTTAGCAAAAACCCATCCGCGCATTAATTCTACGCCTGAGGCGGGGGTTGGTTCTTCGCTATCCTAGTAGGAGGACTAGCATGATCGTGCCGATCACAATGCGGTAATAGGCAAAGGGCGTGTAGCCATGATTGCTTAGGAAATTAATCAACCAACGCACCACCCATAAGGCCGAAATAAACGCGGCGACAAAGCCGATCGCAATTACTTCCATATTCTCTACTGTCATATGCTCCCAATTTTTATAGGCATCATACACCGTTGCGCCAAACATAGTGGGGATGGCGAGGAAGAAGCTGAACTCAGTAGCGGCTTTGCGCTCTAGGCCCATAAGCAGCCCTCCCATGATGGTGGCGCCGGAACGCGAGGTTCCCGGAATCATCGCAAGCACTTGGCAGAAGCCGATTTTCAAGGCCAGTTTCCAGTCCATTTCATCCACCGTTTGCGTGCGGGGCTGCGGCTTTATCACCTTCTCTACCAGCAGAATAAACAGCCCGCCCACCACGAGCATAATCGCTACGACCAAAGGCGAGAACAGCACTTCCTTGATAAAGCCATGTGCGAACACGCCAATCACGGCAGCCGGTAAAAAGGCAATCACGATATTCGAAATAAACCGCCGCGCGCTGGTATCTTTGGGGGCGTTTAATACCGCTCCAAAAAGCTTGGCACGGTAAATCCAGCAAATCGCGAGGATGGCTCCCAGTTGAATGACAATTTCAAATACCCGCCCCGGAGGGCCAGAGAATTGTAATAAATCCACCAATAAAATCAAATGGCCCGTAGAGGAAATCGGCAAAAACTCCGTTATCCCCTCAACAATACCGAGGAAGAGCGCTTGCCATGTCACGTCACTAAGCACTAGGCCGCGCGCTCCACAGCTCTCCAGCCGATATCTTTGCGGTAGAAACCTTGGGCCCAATCGACTTTCTCAACGGCGGCATAGGCTTGTGTGCGCGCGGTTTCAAAGTTGGAGGCTTTGGCACAGACGCCTAGCACGCGACCACCTGTGGCATAGGTTTTTCCATCTTCTACTTTGGTGCCAGCATGGAAGATGGTTCCGCCAGCATTTTCCAATCCGCGAATTTCGGTATTTTTCTCATAGGAGCCGGGATAGCCGTTCGCGGCCATCACTACGCATACTGCCGCATCACCGGACAACTTAAGCTCGCAATCCTCTAAGCCCTTACCTTTGGCACAGGCCATGAAGAGTGGCACAATATCCGACTCTAAGCGCAGCATTAAACTTTGCGTTTCAGGGTCGCCAAAACGCACATTATATTCGATCAGCTCCGGCCCTTTGGCGGTCATCATCAGACCTGCAAAGAAGATGCCTTGGAAGGGCGTGCCTTCCGATTGCATGGCGCGCATAGTTGGTTGAATAATCTCGTTCATCACGCGGCTATTCATCGCATCCGTCATGATGGGTGCGGGGCTGTAGGTACCCATGCCGCCTGTATTAGGGCCAGTATCGCCCTCACCTACGCGTTTATGATCTTGCGCCGAACCGAGCATGCGAACACTCTTACCGTCGCAGAGGGCGAAGAAGCTAGACTCCTCACCTTGCAGCCATTCTTCAATCACCACTTCGGTACCGGCAGTGCCAAACTTACCGCTGAAAATTTCATCAATCGCCGTAAGTGCTTCTTGGTTGGTTTCGGCCATAATCACACCTTTACCGGCAGCTAAACCATCGGCTTTCACCACGATCGGTGCGCCTTTTTCCAACAGATAATCCTTAGCCGATTGCGCATCGGCGAAACGTCCGTAGCTGGCAGTTGGAATATTATATTTCGCGCAAATATCCTTGGTAAAACCTTTGGATCCTTCTAGTTGAGCTGCGGCTTGACTGCAGCCAAACACCTTGATACCAGCAAGTCGGAGTGCATCGGATAAGCCTTCAACGAGGGGAACTTCGGGCCCCACGACCACGAGATCAATGGGTTGGTCTTTGCAAAACTGAACAATGGTTGCGTCATCCGCGAGTGCCACACATTCGGCCACTTGCGCAATACCGCCGTTACCGGGGCTGCAATACAGCTCGCTCACTAACGGTGATTGCTTAATTTTCCATGCAAGGGCGTGTTCACGCCCGCCTGAACCGATAATCAAAATTTTCATCATTGCTCCTCTTCGTAACGCTTGTATAGTCCGGCTCATGTCAGACATCAAGCCCACTCATAATGCACCGGAATTTTCGGTTTCAGAAATCTCTAATGCGCTTAAACGCATGGTGGAGAGCAACTTCTCATACGTGCGAGTGCGCGGGGAAATTTCGGGACTTAAAATCGCTAGCTCCGGCCATGTTTATTTAAGCCTGAAGGATGAGAAAAACGTTCTGTCCGGCATCTGCTGGAAAGGTGTCGCGGGACGTTTACGCTTCCAACCGGAAGATGGGTTAGAGGTCATCGTCACCGGAAAACTCACCACTTATGGCGGGCGCAGCAATTACCAAATCGTGATTGAATCGATGGAACCTGCCGGTGAAGGCGCACTGATGGCGCTGCTCGAAAAGCGCAAAAAAGAGCTCGCGGCGGAAGGCTTATTCGATGCAGATCGCAAACAGCCACTGCCTTATCTTCCGCAAACGATCGGGGTCATTACCTCGCCCACTGGCGCCGTCATCCGCGATATTTTACACCGGTTAGAAGACCGGATGCCGTGTAATGTTCTCGTCTGGCCGGTCGCGGTGCAAGGCGATACGGCAGCGGCGCAAATTGCCAATGCCGTCACCGCTTTCCAAACCTACGAACAACGCCCCGATTTGCTAATCGTCGCGCGTGGGGGCGGTTCGATTGAAGATTTATGGGCATTTAATGAAGAAGTCGTTGTGCGCGCGGTTGCTGCCTCCAGCATCCCAGTCATTTCTGCCGTAGGACATGAAACCGATACTACCTTGATCGATTACGCCTCCGATCAACGCGCGCCCACCCCCACCGCCGCCGCCGAAATGGCGGTACCAGTTCGTGCTGACTTGCTTTACACACTGCGCGACCATCAGCAGCGTATGGATAGCTTATTACAATCACAATTAAGTAATTATAAACAACGCATTGAAGGACTTTCGCGTGGCCTTCCCAAACCATCTGAGATACTCGCGAATGCGCGCCAATCACTCGATATTTTAAGCGATAAGCTTGGCCAGTCCTTGCGCATGATGGTCACGGCGAAACAGCATAAGCTGCAACAAGCCAGTACTGGCCTGCGCCCTAGCCTGCTGGAACATCCACTTAAAGAACAAGCGCGCCAACTAGGTGAGCGAAGTGAAAAACTAAATGAACGTTTCAAGCAGCTCGTGGAACGCAAAGACAACCAGTTGCAACAGCTCACCGGAAAGCTCGCCTTACTGGATCATCATAACGTGCTCAAACGCGGCTTTGCCCTCGTCAAAAATGCAGATGGCGAGCTTATTACCTCTGCCGCCAATGCCGCCAATGCCGCCAGCCTGACCTTCCATGATGGCGAAACCATGTTAGGCTCCGCACCGATGCAACCTATCAAAAGACCGCCTAAAAAAGCGAAGTCTAAAGCGATAGATGAGTTGCAGGAAAGTTTATTTTAGTCACTGAATTGTAACATTTGACTGCTATAGTTGGCTTATGAGCAATTTCCCTATACGCCCTCAGGCACCGAGCAGCACTAAAAACACTCTTGCAAAGATTTCAGGCGGTGTTTCTTTCTGTCGCCATTGGAGCCTGCAACATAGCAATAGGCGCTATTGCGGTGGCTTCAAAAGACAAATCATCAGGCATGGGCTTACTTGGCGTAGCTTTAGGGGCTATTAGTGTTATTTTCGGTAAAGCAGTGTGGGATGTAGCTAAGTTTTCTGCCATCACACGCGAAGCAAACCGCGTTGACGAACTCGTATTAGAGCGCGCAAGCATTGATAAAGAGTTGCAAGACAGGGCTCGCTAAGTTCCTATCTAAATTTTCTAATTTTAAGGACTGACTGACACCGTTCCGGCATCCGGAGGGGTGAGCGTCGGCGATAACAGGGTAGCTTCAAGTTGGTTCATTTTTGCTTGAATTGGACGAGTCGTAACTCGCTTGATGCTCTCATAAATCCCCTCCATCAACGGCTTTTTTTGTTCATCTCGACGAAGGTGCTCAGTAGCACTTGGGGGGATAACTATCTCATCCTTTAATTCTCTGTTAAACAGCTTGAGCACTTCTGCCGAGAGCTTGGTTTCTTCTTTACCCTGTTGAGTGCTAATGAGTTCCAACTGTTCCGAGAGCGCCAATAACTTCGCTTCTCCTACATGTTCCCATAAACATGACGTCAAAGGAGAGCTTCCTAAATCAAACCGTACAAGTTCGCCCCCTTCATTCTCCGTATAAATATCATCCAAATTCTCGCCTTTCAGAGTTTGATAGATAACATCGGATGATTCATTAGGCTTCTGCGGGAAATGAACCTCGGGAATAAACTCCTTTAAGGCAAGATTCTCGCACCCTAGTTGCGTCGTTAAAGCTTGTAAATAATGCGTCGAGACCATCTTCATTTTGATATATTTTTGTGCATCTCGAAAATTTTGATTCACTCGACTTTGGAGATTTTCGAGGGCACTTGTTGATGGGTATTGCGGATCTTTCTCGCCATTATGGTGTACAATCCTATTCGACATTTCATCTGCAAACCAATCCATCGTGGCCTGCTCTTTTTTCAGAATTTTCATATAGTCGCGAGCCGTGGGAGGTTTTCCGGTAAGCTCTGCATTTAGTTCTGGCGCGATTTTGAACGTATTATGCATGAAGGTCGAAAATTTGCCTGAAAAATTCTTGATATCCTGATTTGCGAAATGCGTACTCAATATCATCATGTCGTCGATTTCTTGCGAAGTAAATGCTGCTTTATTAGCCCCACCCCGGTTCACTTCTAACCCCTCTAATCGGCTCTTACGATCTTCAAACGTCTTGGGCAGCTCACCTTCCGATTGCGCGAGCAGTTCATCTACTGATTGCAGTCGAAAAGGCACCGTCGCCTCAATTTGAAAAACGATATTAATAATATCTTCCTCTTTTACCCCTGCTTTTTGCAGGATAGAAGCCGTGGCTAGCGCACTCAAATATTCGTTACTTCCCGTACTTCCGAATGCGATTCTATCCTCATCGGCAAAGCCAAAAACGCGACGTACCACCTGGGCTACACGCTGGGCAGACTCCCCTTCAACTGCACTAACAGGAAGAATCTCTTTGGGGCTGACACCTAACATTTAAATTGTTAGGAGTTATTGATGTATATAAAGCATTGTAAGTTATCGAGAAATAAGCAGTTAGAGTTGATAAAATATTTCATTGCGGGTTCTACGGC